>JACPSV010000134.1 GCA_016193115.1 Elusimicrobiota bacterium | reverse complement strand
TTGGGCAGGGATCACGCGTTCATGGAGCGCGATTCCTCTTACGATCGGACTCAATTTTTTCCTCATGAATGCCTCTTACCGTTTCCTACGCGGACGATCGGACTCTTCGGCCAAAACATTGTTTCTGACTTCCATCGTCTACATCCCCGCACTTTTCCTGGCGCTCTCCTTCTAAACCTCCCATGAACCCAATCGTAGAGATCGTCCAACTCTCTTACTCTTACAAATTGAACTCAAAATCGTTCAGGGAAGCTCTGAAAGAAGTCACGCTTTCCGTTCAAACCCCGGAGATCTTTGGATTTTTAGGCCCTAACGGGGGAGGCAAGACCACTCTTTTTCGCATTCTTTCCACCTACACTCAACCTTCTTCAGGAAAAGCGACGCTATTTGGATTCGACATCCAAAAAAACAGCGCGGATATCCGGGAAAAGATTGGCGTCCTGTTCCAATCTCCCAGTCTGGACAAAATGTTAACGGTGCAAGAAAATCTGGTTCATCACGGACACCTCTACGGACTTTCCGGAACCCGGCTGCAAAAAAGGATCTCGGAACTTCTAAACCATTTTGGACTCTCCCAAAGATCGGGCGAGAAAGTGGAAACCCTCTCCGGCGGTTTACAGAGGCGCGTAGAAATCGCCAAGGGACTCATCCATTCCCCCCAACTGATTCTCATGGACGAACCTTCCAACGGTTTAGATCCCGGCGCGAGAAAAGATCTCTGGGACTATTTGAAAGCCCTAAAATCAGAAGGGATCACGATCCTCCTGACCACGCATCTCATGGAAGAAGCGGAAAAGTGCGACCGTCTGGGAATCCTGAACGAGGGCCGTCTTGTGGCGATCGGTTCGCCATCGGCCATAAAAGAAGAAATCGGAGGCGACGTCCTCACAATCAAGACCAAAGAGCCTAAAATTTTGTCGGAAAAAATCCAGGAAAAATTTCAGATAAAATCGTCCCTTCTGGAAGACAGTTTAAGAATCGAGAGGACACAGGGAGACAATTTGGTTCCACAACTGGTTCAATCCTTCGGAGAAGAAATCACCTCCATCACATTGGGCAAACCCACGTTAGAAGACGTCTTCATTCACAAAACCGGCCACCGCTTCGGAAAGAAAGGAAAAGATGAGTAGAACTTTTCTGGCCGCAGAGACTCTTTGGAAACGGGAGATCGTCCGCTTCTACCGCCAGAAAAGCCGCGTGATCGGAGCGATTGTCCCTCCTCTGCTGTTTTGGTTTTTGATTGGTTCCGGTTTTAGCCGAACCCTCTATCCTGTCCACGACCTCAGTTCGCTTCAATACTTTTTTCCGGGCATGATCCTGATGATCGTTCTCTTCACCTCCATCTTTTCCACGATCTCCATTATTGAAGACAGAAAAGAAGGGTTCCTGCAATCGGTTTTGGTGGCTCCCGTGCCCAGAATCTCTATTGTTCTGGGCAAAGTTTTGGGCGGGGCGTCGCTCGCGTTTCTGCAGGGATCTCTCTTCATTCTGCTCGCCCCGTTTCTCGGCATCCACTGGAGCTGGTTATCGTTCGCAACCAGCCTTCTCACGCTCTTCCTCATCTCTTTCGGACTGACGGGATTGGGTTTTTGCGTTGCCTGGCAGATGGATTCCACGCAAGGATTTCATTCCATCATCAACCTCCTACTCATGCCGCTCTGGTTTCTTTCCGGATCTCTCTTCCCCATGGAAGGAACACCTTCGTGGCTGCGCGGAATGATGCTCCTCAACCCGTTGACCTACAGCGTCTCTCTTTTAAAATACGGATTCTATTCCACGGGACTCGCGCAGACACAGAACTTCCCTCAACCTCTGATCTGTTTCTTTGTCCTTCTGACTTTCGATCTGGCCGTCTTAATTTTATCCACGATTCTCTGTAGCCGCCCCTTGAAATGAATCTTTTCGTCCCGATTCTGACGTTCCTCTGCTGCGCGGTCTCCTGCGGCTTCGCTATCGGCCAAAACTCGATTCACCTTCCAACCATGGGTGAAGTCCAGGATTTCATGTTGACAGAAAGCGACGGGAAAAATTTTTCCAAAAGCGATCTTCGGGGAAAAGTGTGGATCGCAAACTTTATACTCACGCGTTGTCAGGGACCGTGCCCCATTCTCTCATCCCGGATGGCCGGCCTTCAGAAAGAAGTTCATCCGGAGACGGCGCTGGTCTCTTTCTCCGTGGATCCGGAATACGACACTCCAGTTATTCTTTCCCTTTACGCCCAGAATTATCGCGCCCGCGCCAACTGGTATTTCCTCACGGGAAACCCGGCGGATATCCGAAACTTGTTGAGAAACAGCTTTCATGTGGGCACAGAAGGGACAGGACCGGAAATGATTCATTCCCTTCTGTTCGCGCTCGTGGATGCTCAAGGAAAAATTAGAGGGTACTATAATGGCACCGATCTGGAAGAAATCAAAAGAATATCGCGGGACGCCAAAATACTCCATGCGGAAAAGAATTTCCCTTGGGCGCTGTCCCTGCCCAACCTCAACGCTTTTCTGAACATGACCTCCGCAATTCTATTGATATCGGGTTTTCATTTTATCCGCAACAAAAAGATATTGCGGCACAAAATTTGCATGGGAACCGCGTTTCTCTCCTCCACTCTTTTCCTGGTCTCTTACCTCTGCTACCATGGAACGATAGGCTCTTATCCTTTTCTCAAATCCGGCTGGATACGGCCTGTCTATTTTACACTTCTGATCTCGCACACGGTTCTGGCGGCCCTGATTGCTCCTTTAGTTTTGATCACGTTACGGCGCGCATGGAAAAACGATTTTCTCAGACATAAGCAGATTGCCCGCTGGACATTGCCGGTCTGGCTCTATGTCTCTGTGTCGGGTCTTACCGTTTACTGGATGTTGTATCGAATGGGATAAAAATAAATGGAAGAAAGAAAAATTCCCTATCAATCCATATTTTTTGTGTGCACCAACGCGCGGGAAGGAGAATCCGCCTGTTCTAACCCGGAAAGAGGAAAAAACTGCGGCCTGGAACTGGTGAACCTTTTGCGGGAAGAAGTGAAAAAGAAAAACCTAAAAGGAAAAATCCGTATCGCCAAGTCTGGATGCATGGACGTCTGCGCTGCCGGCCCCAACATCCTGGTCTTCGAAAGTTCCGGAACACAAACCTGGTACAGCCACGTCTCCCAAACCGATCTCCCCCACCTCATCGAAAAACACCTGCCTTAGAACTTTGGTCCGAAACCAAAGTAGAAGGCGTGCTCGCCGTCCGCGGTGCGCAGAGCCCAATCGAACTGTAAAGTCACGGGAAAAGTTTGTAGAACAAACGCCTGGAACCTTAACCCCATTCCCACGGAATTTCTGATGTCGCCTACAGTGGTCCGGTTCAGATCGTCACGGCTGTCCCAAATCAGACCGTTGTCCGTAAAAATGGAGCCGAACACATTTTTGAACAGAAAGTCGGGAAATATGAACCAGACATGGGTGTTCATATCGAAGAGGATCGGAAAACGATACTCCAAATTGGAGACCACAAACCGGCTCGCGGCCGAACGGGAATCGAACCGCCCGTACCCGCGCAGGATGTCCGCGCCGCCCAAACGGAAGTTCTGGCGGTCTCCGCCAAAACCGGCGCCGGCAAACAGTCTCCCCGCAACCACACTCTCCCGAACCACGGGCAGAAACTGGTGGTAGGTTCCAAACACGTTCCTGTAATCCAGATCGCTGCCCCAACGCGCGTTGGATTCTTCGCCGCTGAGGATCAGGCGGTACCCGCGTGTGGTTTCCAGATATTTTCCCTGGCTGACGTCCCGCACAAAAGAAAAAACGGCAGCGTTCTCGTGTCCCACAAAACGTACGGCGGTCAGAGAATCGTCCGTAAATTGGGATCGTCTTTGGGTTGTAAGAAAACTGAGTCTCCAGAGATCGAACCGTCCCAAAGGATACTCGATGCCGACCAACTGCGCGTCCTCCCGCCGAACTTCCTGCCGTCCCACCAACACGTCTTCCTGACTGTCGCCTATAATTCCTAAAATCAGGCGCGGTCTGAACTTCAAGTAGGAGTAGGAAAGGTTGTAGTTGAGTAGATTGTACCGGGAAGCATAGCTCACCGCGGCGCGCAACTGATGGTTTCCCAGCATCTCCGAAGCCTGCCAATAGCTGGAGAAAAAGAGACCGTCCGTGGAAGAATAGAAAAAAACCGGAAAAAAGAAGTCCGTCGAAGCGTTGAACCTGTAACGCTGCCCCTTTTGCGCGACGGAGGAGGTTGAAGCAGTAGATTCTTCACCTCCGCTTCGCGGAGGCTCAGAATGACGGACTTTTGTGAGTTTTTCAACAAACTCTCCCAGACGGTCACTGTCTAACCGCGCGACAAACTGTTTGCCATCCTTTTCAGAAATCAGGCGTTCGTGGGATGCGAGATAGAGATGCTGCTCTACGCGGCGGTAAGAAACAAACAGGACGTTTTTGCCGTCCGGAGAAAACGCGGGGTTAAAATTGCCGCCGATGACGTCCGTAACCTGTTCGCAGGTTCCGCTGGAGAAATCTATCCGATAGAGATCCCATTTTCCTTTTCTGTCGCTCGCAAAGAGAATTTCTTTCCCGTCGGGAGAGAGGGTCGGCTGGGTCTCGTTGCCCGGAAGAGACAGGATTCTTTTTTCTTGTCCGTTTTCCAAAGAAATCTGCCAGAGGTCGCGCTCGTAAACTGCCTCTCCCCCTTTTAGAATTTTGATCTCCCGGGAAAAAAGGATCTCGGATCCTTGAGGGGAAAACCGCAGATCGTTCTCGTCTTCCCGTGTGCGGGTGATTTGCCGCAAATGCCTGCCGTTGATCTTAGAGAGATAAATGTCCGTGATCCCGTTCTTCATCCCGACGAAAGCGACCTCTTTTCCGTTGGGAGAAAATTGAGGTGAGGAAATGCTATCCAGAGGCAGCGCGACCCTGCGCAAACGGTCCCGTCCCAAATCGTAGAGGTAGAGGTAATCTTTCTGATGCCACTCTCCCGCAAAGAGAACCGTTCTTCCGTCCGGAGAGACCGAGAGCGCCGACCCGTCCCGGGAAATAGTTTCCAGAAGATGCGGAAACTTCTTTTGAACCCGGAGAGACTGGGATCTGTTGAAAGCGGTTTCGTAAAGGGCCAGTTCCGTAGTCCCTTCCCGGTCGGAAAGATAAACAAACTTTTTTCCGTCTGGAAAAAATGCGGGATTGGAATTAAAAACGGGGTAGAGATCGTCGGGAAAAGTCAGCGCCTGCCCGTAGGCGTCCGGTTCCTTTAATGCCTGAACCTCTTGTTCATATTTTTTCTCCAGAGAGATCCTCAATTTCTCCTGCAACTGTTGCAAGTTCACTCCTAAAAGTTCCTGTAAAGCGCTTTGGATATCAAACTTTTCCGCAATCAGCCGCAGAATTTTTCCAACTTTATCTTTTCCGTACTCCCGCGCGATCAACTCCAATGCCGCGTTTCCGGTCTTGTAGGCAAGCGTCACCTCGTGCGGTTTGACGTGGTTAAAATTGTGCAGCATCGCTAAAGGGATCAACCGTTTGCTTGTGACCGCGTCCCGCAGGACCATCTCTTTCTGGACATCGTCAATATCGTCGCTGCAATATTCCGCCATGCCTTCCATGAACCAGAGCGGGTACAAAACGGATTTCAACAGGCGCGCGGATTTCCAGAACCCGGCATAGAGCACGGAAAACTGGACTTCGTGCGTAAACTCGTGACGGATCACGTGTTCCAACCACCTCTGCGTGCCGTCGTGGAAGACAAGAAAACGGTTTTTGAACGCTTCCGTCACGCCGCCGGTTCCTTCCCCCACGTCCACGATATTGTTTTGCTCAAAATCGTTGTGGTTTAGAAAGAGAAAGAAAGGCAACCGTTCCGAGACCCGGATGTCCACCTTCTCCGTCACGGCGCGGTACGCGTTTTCCAGATGATCCTGAACCAAATCTAAAATCGGTTCGGCGCCGGTATAGTAATAGAGATCGAAGTGGGCGGTGGAAACGACTTTCCATTCGAATTTTTTGGAGATCAGCTTGTTTTGGGCGGCAGGATAAACCCACTGAGGGCACGCCAGAAAAATAAAAAGGAAAGTCCAGAGGATGGACAAATCCCTCATTTTTTTAAGGAGGTCGTTTTAATCCGTTTTTTCAGTTGCGCGATTTTTCGTTTGTAGGAGAACTGTTGGGGAACAATTTCTGAAAGTTGGGTGTAGGATTGGATCGCTTCCGGCCAATTTTCCAGATTTTCCCAGGAGAGAGCGCTCAAACTTAAAAATTCCTTTCGGTTTTTGGGCGATTTTTCCAAGGATTTTTTGGCGAGGTCCGCCGCTTTTTGCCATTGACCCAAATCCATATAGATCTGCGCCAAACTGATCGGAACTTCTTCCGGCAAATCTCCGTCCAGTTGGAGTGCGCGCTCCAGGTAAGACAGGGACTGATTCCTGTCCGAAAGAATAAGAGACTGCTCCTCCGAAGTTCGATTTTTCTTGCCGGCCAGAATTTCGCTTTTCTTCCTCAGAGCGAGACCCGCGTTGACCAACGAGGTGAGATCGTTTTGGTTGTCCTGCAGAAAAGCGCGGTAACTGGCCACACATTCGTCCCATTTTTCCATGCGGTAGAGGAGTCTGGACAGACGCAGCCGGATTTCCCTGTCCCGGGGTTCATGACGCAAAAACCGTTCATACTGTTTTTTGGACTCGTCAAAGAGAGAGAGATTCTCATAAAGGATTCCGGAATAATAAAAGATCCGCTTATCCAAAGCGCCGGCCTGCCATGCCCGGTTCAACGCGTTTAGGCTCAGAGCCACGTGGTCCGTGCCCAGATAAAAATGAGCCACTCCCGAATTAACAAGAGACTCTAAATGGTTGGGATCTTTAGACAGTTTTGTTTCGGATTTCTTAAGGATGTCCTGTAACTTTCCCGGGTTGGGCGACGGTTCCGCTAAACGCGGGAAGAAACCGGTTGGGTCTTCATGGGTCGCAAACGAGGCAAACAGAACAAGGATAGAAAGGATTAGGAGAAAAACGAAGTGAAAGCTTTTTATAAACTTCACTTAGGAGTCAAAGAGCTGCCCCAACGCGGGTCCCGGAGTTTGCCGGGAATATTTTTTCTGAGCGATGCGTTGCAGCTCATTTTCCAGCTGTTTGATCGAACAAACAATTTTTCTTTCTTTGGGGTCTACCAACGTCACAACCGCTTCCACGTCCTGACCGACGGACAGGATCTCCGACGCTTTCTCAAAACGATCGCTGGAAACTTCGGAAAGAGGAATGAACCCCTCGATGTCCGATCCCAGATCTACGAGGATCCCGGACTCCGAAATCTCTTTGACCTTGCATTGAACACGGCTCTTTTTCTGTATCCGTTCCAAAGGATTGGCCTGCAACTGTTTGACGCCAAACGAAATTTTCTCGTTTTTTGGATCCGTTTCTAAAACTTTCACTTCAATCTCCTGTCCAATTTTTAGAACCGCCTCCGGGTTTTCTACCCGCTTTACCCAAGAAAAGTCGGAGATGTGAATCAGTCCCTGCGGCCCCTCGGGCAACCGCGCAAACGCCCCGTAAGGCGCAAAAGAAACCACCTTCACCGTGACCTTCGATCCGGCCGGGTAGCGGGACGGAATCGTGTCCCAAGGATTGTTCTGCGCGCGTTTGACAGAAAGGGAAATTTTTTCCTGAGACCGGCTCAGACTTAAAATC
>JACPSV010000133.1 GCA_016193115.1 Elusimicrobiota bacterium | reverse complement strand
CTTGAACATGAGCGACGAATCTAATGAAAGAGGCATCGAAATCGCCGTTGACCGCCTTTCCCAAATCCTGGGAATACCGGTCGTAGAAACGGTTGGAATCACAGGAGAAGGAATGATTGATTTAAGGCGGGCGATCACCAAAGCGAAGGTTCCCTCAATTCAAACTAAATACCTCGCGGAAATAGAATCGGCCTTGGAACATTTAAGTCTCTTGCTTCCCGAAGATATCGGTTTGGGCGCACACAGAACTCCTTTTCACCAGAAACGTTTCGTTGCAGAAACATTTCTTTTTTCCGACTTCTCGATTTGGATCACTTTGCAACCCCTGTTCAGCCAGACAACCAATTCGGATCAGTCCAACCGACTAAAAAGCCAATGCATGGAAGAAACAACCCAAATAACCAAGAAGTTTGTCCGATCCATCCCTTTGCTGACTCTCGATTCCCGCCAGCAAAAAGCGGGAGAAATTGTCGCGGAAGTGGTTCAAGTCACAGGAACCATTCAATCTTCCTGGGCGCAAACCTTTGGCAGACTCGCAACCAGACCCTGGCCGGGATATGGAATAGCGCTTCTAGCTTTATTTTTGATGTACGAATTCGTAGGAGTGTTTGGCGCTCAATTTTTGGTGAACATCATAGAAGGCGGTCTCTTCAATAAAATTTTAAACCCTGCCGTCACAAAAATCGTGGAGCTCGTGATTCCTTTTCAGATACTTCAAGAAATGATTGTGGGACCGTACGGACTTTTTACAATGGCCGTCACTTACGCCCTAGCTCTCATATTCCCCATCGTCACCTGCTTCTTTCTTTTCTTTGGCATTTTAGAAGATTCGGGATATCTCCCTCGACTGGCGATCATGCTGGACAGAGTTTTTAGAGTCATGGGCTTAAACGGGAAAGCAGTTCTGCCGATGATTCTGGGTCTTGGCTGCGATACGATGGCAACCCTCACGACCCGGGTTCTGGACACAAAGAAAGAAAAAATTATCGTCTCTATACTTCTGACTCTGAGCATTCCCTGCTCCGCCCAACTAGGAGCCATGCTAGGAATGGTCGCCGGCCTTTCCTGGAAAGTCTTTGCTCTCTGGCTGGGAGTTGTCCTGGGAACGATGGTGGGGGTTGGTTGGGCCGCGGCCAAAATTCTCCCGGGAATCCGATCCCCGTTTTTAATGGAAATACCGCCGATCCGCAAACCGCAAATTAAGAACCTCTTCAAAAAAATCCGGGCGCGGTTAGCTTGGTATTTACGCGAGGCCGTACCCATGTTTCTGCTGGGAACTTTTCTTCTCTTTGTTTCGGACAAAATCGGACTTTTGGAGATCATCAAAAAGGTCGGGAACCCCATGGTCGTTCAGTTTTTGGGGCTGCCTGAGAAAGCGACGGAATCATTCATCATTGGTTTTTTAAGAAGAGACTACGGCGCGGCGGGATTTTTCATGCTGGCCCAAAACAATCTGATCAATCCGGTACAGATCACGGTGGCCTTGATAGTGATTACGCTTTTCATGCCCTGCATCGCCCAATTTTTTGTCACGATCAAGGAACGGGGCATTAAAACGTCCATGGCGATATTTGGGTTCGTCCTGACTTTTTCAATCTTGGTGGGAGGACTCGTCAACTGGATCTTTAAACTGGGATGGATTCGATTATAAAGTTATTTAAGGAGAATTAAAGCTATGACGACAGAAAAAAAGTACCCGCTTCCCGCGCAGGAAGTTGAAGATACCGAAGAGGCTCTGGGAATGATCTGGCGCCAGTCTGAGCTTGGAATCCACGCCAAGAAAGAGGTTCTAACTCTCTTGGAAGATGCGGTCAGCCCGGACATCTACGCCAAACTTAAATCGAAAGGTCTTGTCCGGGAAGAAGCGGAGAACATCGCTTTAACGCGTGAAGGCAACCAGCTTGCGCGGGACGTGGCCCGCCGCCATCGTTTGGCGGAACGACTTTTGTCCGACGTTCTGGCTCTTTCTACGCAAGCGATTGACCCCAACGCCTGCCAGCTGGAACATATCATTTCTCCCGAAGTGGCAGAATCCATCTGCACTCTTTTAGGCCATCCCCAACAATGTCCTCACGGTTCCCCCATTCCTCCGGGAAAATGCTGCGAGAAGGTCGCCGAAACCCTCTCACCGATCATCGTCTCCCTGGATAAGCTGGAAGCCGGATCCAAAGGTAGGATTGCTTATCTTCTTCTACAAAACCATCCGGACCTGCACAAACTTCTCTCCCTTGGCCTGATCCCCGGCACCCCATTTAACCTCCACCAAACCTTCCCCACCTACGTCATCGAAATCGGAGAAACCACGGTCGCCCTGGAAAAAGAGATCGCCGAAAAAATCTTCATCCGCCGTTCCCTATAAGTTT
>JACPSV010000132.1 GCA_016193115.1 Elusimicrobiota bacterium | reverse complement strand
GATCCTTTGCGGTGGGGTTACTTAGTTTGTATAATCGAAAAAGAGTCGGGCAGTATCCTGGATCTGTTTGCTTCTGTAGCGAATCGGAAGTCAACCGTGGATCAGATTCGCGCGGCAGAACCGATGGGCGCTCAGGCCAAAGAAAACCAGATCCTGCTGCCGATGTTGCGTTTGGAATAAGGGCGCATGAACAGAAAAACTCTTCTTTTAATTCTTCTTTTGTTTGTCCTGGCGTGGAGTTTGAGAAGCGAGAACTTCACGTTAAAACTAACACCTATCTCGTTTTCTCCCAGACTCCTGCGCACGGACGCTAAACCCATCGAAGTTCATCCGGAAGTGTACAACCTCCAAGAATCGTTTGCCCGCGTAGCGGAAGCGGTCAAACCGGCCGTGGTCAGCATTTCCACAATCCATCTGGAGAAATTTGCCGGCAACCCTTACGAATTCTTTTTCATGGATCCGGACGACCTCTTTGAACATTTCTTTAATTCGCCGCACGTGCGGCCTCCTTCTCAAGGATCTCCTCAGGAACGGAAGAAACAGTATCAGAGAAAAATACCTGGAACCGGGTCGGGCGTCATCATTGATCCGGACGGTTTTATTTTGACCAACGAACATGTGGTGCGGGACGCGGACGAGATTAAAGTTTCCCTCTCTCAGGATCCGGAATCTTTTCTGGAAGGGAAAGTGATCGGAAGAGACGAACGGACGGATCTGGCGGTCGTGAAAATAAAATCTTCCGGCAAATTGCCTTACGCCAAGTTGGGAGACTCCGCAAGTTTGCGGGTCGGCGATTGGGCGATTGCGATCGGAAGTCCTTTTGGTTTAGCGCAAACGGTGACCGTGGGCATTATCTCCGCCACGCGCCAGAACCTTCCCATCGAAGGACGTAACTACAAAGATCTGATTCAAACGGATGCGGCCATCAATCCCGGCAACTCCGGCGGTCCCCTCGTAAATATCCGCGGAGAGGTGGTCGGGATCAACACCGCGATCTATACTCCAAGCGGGGGGTTTGCCGGCATTGGATTTGCGATTCCAATTGACCGCGCCAAAGAAATCATCCCGCAACTGCGGGAAAAAGGGAAAGTGGTGCGCGGTTGGATTGGCGTGGTGTTGTCCGGAAAGATAGACGATGCCACCGCCAACGTTTTTGGCGTGCCCGACAAAAAAGGAGTTTTAATCAAGGATGTTCTGCCGGACTATCCCGCTGCCAAAGCCGGGTTGACGCGAGGCGACATTATCCGCGAGTTTGACGGCAAGAAAATTAACGATAACTATGATTTGCAGAACGTGGTGGCGGGCACTCCGCCTAACAAAACCGTTTCAGTTTCCATTATTCGCAACAAGAAGGAAATGACTCTCAACCTCACGACACAGGAAGCGCCTTCTTCGTTGAGTTCCTTGAAAGGGGAAGAAGACAAAACGGCGCCCGGCTCTTCGGAACCAACGATTGCGGAAGCGCAATGGTTGGGAGCCACGATCAAGGAACTGCATTCCTCTTTGAAGGATAGGTTTAATATACCCGACACGCAAGCGGGTGTAATTGTGGTCGCGGTTGAGAATGGCTCCAAATCGGAAGAGATCGGCTTGGCCGCTGGGGATCTTGTTCGCGCCGTGAATCAAGAACCCGTTTCGAATATCAAAGCCTGGAAAGAAGCGATCCAAAAAGTGAGCACGACCAAGGGGATTGTTTTCGATATCCTGCGTCGGGGAGAGTCCCTCTATTTAAGTTACATGGGACCGGAGAAATAAAATGGGAAAACCTACTGTCAAACCAATCGCGTTTGTGGCCAGTGAAGACGCAAAAATCAGAGAACTGGTGAGATCTGCTCTGGTGCCGGAAAAAGTGGAACCTATTTTGTGCGGTAACGGTGTAGAGGTTCTGGAATCCGCAAAGGAGAAAACTCCGGAAGGAAGTGAATTGAAACTTGTGATCCTGGAAGCGTTTCTTCCCAAGATGGACGGGTTTGAAGTGGTGAACCGTCTGCAGGACATCCCTCAGGTGCGGGACGTTCCTGTCCTGATGCTTTTGAACAAAGGAGTTCCGCCTCGTTCCTTGCCCAGTTCCGTGCGGTTGAAAGCGGACAACTATTTGCAAAAACCGTTTGAACTCAAAGAGATCCAGGCGGAAATTCACAGTATGGTCAAATATTTCCGCAAACATGCGGCGCCTCACCCCGTGACCCATCTGCCCGGCCATCCGCAAATGGAGCAGGAGATCGTTCAGCGCCTTTCCCGCGGACAGGTTCTGTCCACATTGTGGATGGATATCAACCATTTCCGCCCTTTCAACGACCATTTGGGCCCGGAAAAAGGAAATAAGGTTTTGTTGGCGACGGTAAAACTGATTCAGGACATTATAAAATCTCTGCCGGCGGCTGCGGGACAGGAACCCTTCTTAGCGCATGTGGATGGCGACGACTTCATTCTTCTGTTGTCGGAACCGTTGACCACCCAGATCAAGGCCACTTTGAGGGAGAGGTTTTCCCAAGAGATTCAAAATTTCTATGCCGCTTCCGAAATCGAGAAAGGGTTTATCTACGAGAAAGGGAGAGACAAGAAAGACCAGATATTCCCGCTCATGGGTCTCTCCATGGTAGATCTCAAGGTCAGCGTGGAAAAGTTTCAGCATTACGGACTTCTCGTTTCCGAGTCCAGCGAACTCTTACGCCAAACCAAAGTCGGCGCCCAAGATGTAAAATGAGTTTGTTGAAAAGTTTCCAACCCAACGTCATTCCCG
>JACPSV010000157.1 GCA_016193115.1 Elusimicrobiota bacterium | reverse complement strand
AGAGAAAAATTGACGTATCCCTTCGTTGAATCCCGGCAATCCATTAAGCAGAAACATCTGAATCTGGTGACGATTTCGTGCGCTTATCATTTCAGGCAGTAAACGGCGACCCTGATCAAAAGGCCTCAAAAGAGGCGCCAAAAACCAACCTTGCAGAACCATCCCCACCGTAGCTCCCGCAAAATTGTGCGCCGCCAACGTTTTGCCGGATGTATCCCCGCCATCACCAGATTTTGGTTTCTCATCTAAAGTGTTACTTTCCGGAAAAGGCGGAAAATGTTCCGATGGGGAAATTTCAACGATCGTGGCCCTGCCTTCGTTATCCAAAGCGAGAGTAATGGGCGGATGATTGGAGCGTGGATGACCGATGGGTTCGGTGTTTTTGAGTGCGGCCAACCGGTTCGTGTCAGGAGTTTGAGAGCCTCCCATGTTATTGGTGATTATCTGCTGAAGTTGGAATGGGTTGAGTTCTTCTGTTTTAACGTTCTGGGCGAACAATATTCTCGTGGCAGACTCTATGGAGATGAGGTAATCCTCGTTTGATCTGGCGTGTCCAGCCTCGTCATAGAAAATAGATCTAAATATGTCCCGAACCCCGGGAGGCAATTTCATTCTTTCAAATGTTCCTCCCGGCTTCTGAGCTTCCTCATAAGTTTCTTTTTGAGTGACATCCCTATCGGATTTATGTTTGGTCTTGAGCTTAGGTTTTGAGGATGTTTTTGAATGCGGCGTCCGGCACGACTGTTGTACGCAAATATCAGACGGTTTGCGTTTGCGGGCAACGAGGCGCCTTTGAATTCGTTGAGCCGCGAGTTCAGATATCTCATCTTTTTGGTCATCCAGATGTGGAGTCCCGGCAGAGACAAGTCTTGGTTGAAAAGGGTTATGAAATTGCCGGCCCCTTTGGCAATGTAGGCGCAGGCGCCGCCCCAGGCTTTAAGGAATGCTGGGTATCGCGACGATTGGGTGAGATCGGCGCCCTGAAGAAAACTGCCGTCCGTGATTACAGTCAGAGAACCATTTTTTAGGTAAGGTTCAAAGACCGGATTTCTTTGGATCATTTGTTTGGCGCCATGGACTGTGATATCGTCACGCACCACCTCTGCCCTGGCAACCACGGTCACAGAATATCCGGCCAGCAGCAACTGTTCAATCACAATTTGGTCAATTGTGGCTTCGCCATGGTTGTCCAAGAAATAGAGAATGTTGCCGCCGGGCGAAGCGCGAATGGTTTCTATAAAAAGATTAAACTCGTCCACGGCCAACCCTTGTTCCAGAACAGCGCGAGCGACCGCTTGAATGACGGACTTCATCTTTTGAGGACTTGGTTCTTGGCTGGGGTCCACCGATATGCCCAGGGATTCCGCAAATTCCGTCAAGACGTTCAAACGGGCAAAATCAAATAAGTTCATGATTCCGGCGTAAATCAT
>JACPSV010000156.1 GCA_016193115.1 Elusimicrobiota bacterium | reverse complement strand
GTAAGAGGCAACCACAAGAAAAAAATTTAGGCCAATAGAAAGAGGAATCGCGCTCCAAGAGTGTGTGATTCCTGCCCAATAGGGTAGAAGAGAGACGGGCAAAAGTGATAAGGAAAAGAAAAAGGCGATTGCGGCGCCTGTGTTTCCGTGAGAATCTTCCGGCCAACTCATTTTGAAATTCACTTTTTCATAGTCTTCCCGGTAGAGCCAGCTTAAGGCTGAGAGGTGTGGCATCTGCCAGAAAAAAAGTACGAGAAAGAGGGACCAGCCGGCGAGAGAAGGGAAACCTTCGACACCCGACCAGCCGATCATGGGAGGAAGCGCGCCGCTGACGGCGCCCACCAAAAGGCAGTAAGGGGTCTTTTTTTTCAGAGGGGTATAGAAAACGAGGTACAGGGTTAAACTTAGAGAAGCCAAAAAACTGGTTGCCAGATTGACTTTCGCCGCCAAATGCACGATTCCCAGGGCGGCGGAGAGGGAACCGATCAGGAAACTTTCCGCGCAGGATATCCGGCCGGCGGGGATGGGACGGTTTTTAGTGCGTTCCATGATTGCGTCGGATTCTTTCTCGGAAAGCATGTTCAGGCTGCCGGCGCCCATGGCGACCAGAGCCGTGCCGAACAGGGTGTGAAACAAGAGCCACGGATCGAACCGCAGGGGAAGAGTTTTGGAGGCCAGGAGGAAACTGGAAGCGGTCGTGACCAGTGTGACAGACACAATCCCGGGTTTGATCAACGTCCAGAAAGCCCTTATTTTGGAGAAAGGACTGGATACGCGCTGAAGGGAGATTACTTGTTCAGTCACTCTTTTTTCCTGGAGGCCAGGACTATTTTGCCGCCGATACCCAAAAAAAGAAGCAAGGGAAGCAGAAGCAGTATGAGAATGCCCCAGTAAAACCCTTTCTGAAGGTTCTCGTTCCCGCCTCCAAAACAGACCGAACAAGCCTGAACCGTTTCCGGAAACAAAATGAGTGAGATTAAGGGGAGTTTTATAACCATTTTAGGTCAGCGGATTCCGATGTCCGGCAATACCAGGAAAAGTAAAATCAGGGCGAAGAACAGAGCGGTATAAAAAATACCGTGGATCAGTTTACCTTCGGATTTAAGGTGCATGAAGAAAGACGCAATCAGGGAGACTTTAAACCCTGCGATCAGGAGAGCGACGGTAATCGCTTTGGGACGGCTCAAATGTAAGTAAGACACACTCACCGTTAGAACCGTCAAGAAAGCTAAAATTCCAAATATCGTCAAATAGATTTTAGTGGAGAGTGAAATGGAACTTTTCTGTTCGCTGGATAGGGAGTTCATAATAAATAAAATATGGGAAACAAAATCACCCAGACCAGATCCACGAAGTGCCAGTAGAGTCCGGCGTACTCGACCCGGTCG
>JACPSV010000075.1 GCA_016193115.1 Elusimicrobiota bacterium | reverse complement strand
TTGCCAGCCATGGGAGAACAAGGCAAGAAATATCTCCACTACTTTTTGACGCTTTTCTTCTTTATACTGACTTGCAACATTTTAGGGTTGGTTCCCGGCGCCGCCCCGGCTACGGGAAACATCGCTGTCACGGCCACATTGGCGCTCTGTACGTTCTTCCTGATCCATTTGGCCGGAGTCCGGGAACAGGGACTTTCGCATTATATCAAGAGCATCGTTCCATCGGGATTGCCTTCCTGGCTGGTTCCTCTGATGTTTCCGGTTGAGCTGATTGGATTTCTTACGAAAACCTTTGCCCTCTCCATCCGTCTATTTATGAACATGATTGCCGGTCATATCGTTGTTCTCGCTTTCCTTGGCCTTATTTTTATTTTTGGCGCGATCAAACCGTGGATTGGATTTTTCACGGCGCCCTTATCCGTAGCCATGTCCCTTTTTGTCTATTTTCTTGAGCTCGCAATCGTCGTGCCGTTGCAGGCTTTTATTTTTACGTTCTTGACCGCTCTTTTTGTAGGCGCGGCGGTTCGTCCGGAACATTAGATTCTTCGTCTCCGCTTTTGCGGAGGCTCAGAATGACGGGCGCTTGAATATTTTTTAAACAGTAAAAGGCGCTGGAAACAGCGGCGCTTATTCATGTCAAAGGAGGAAGTGTCACGATGCTCTACTTAGGATTGGGTTATTTAGGAGCCGGAATCGGCGCCGGTCTCTGTCTGTTGGCGGCTGCTTTTGGGATTGCGCGGTTGGCCAGCGCGGCTCTGGAAGGGACTGCTCGTCAGCCGGAAGCGGGAGGCGCGTTGCGAACATCCATGATTATCCCCGCAGCCCTGATTGAAGGTCTTGGTTTCTTTGGGCTAGTCATCTGTTTGCTGATTGCGTTAAACTTAGGGTTGCCAAAATCTAGCGGGACGCCCACGGAATCTACCAGCGTGGAAGCGCACAAATAAATCGGAAGGAGAATTCTAAAGAATGGAAAACTTGCTCAAACCGGACGTCGGACTCATGTTTTGGACTGTCGTCACTTTTTTGCTCATGGTGTTCATCCTCAAAAAAGTGGCTTGGACGCCGCTCTTAAAAGTCATTGATGCGCGGGAATCCCAGATCAAAAAGGAGATGGAACTTGCTCTAGCTCATCGAACCGAGATGGAATCTCTTAAAAAAGAGTACGAAGGGCAACTCTCTCAGATCGAATCGAGAGCCAAGTCTCTGCTCTCGGAAGCCGAACAAAAAGGGCTGGAAATGAGAGAAAGAATACTCCAGGAAGCGGAAGAGGAAGCGCAGAAACTTTCGGAAAGGAGCCGCCAACAACTGGAACTGGAGAAAGAAAGACTGGTTTCGGAATTGAGAAAGGAAGTGGGAACCCTCTCCGTGCAGGTAACAGAAAAACTTCTGAAACAGTCGGTGGACAAAAAGGTTCAGGAAAAGTTCGTCCAGGATATGATCAAAGATCTGGGAAAATTTAAGAAGACGAAGTCCGTGAACTCCTAAGAGATGAAAGAAATTGCCGTTGCGGAACGGTATGCGGAAGCGCTCTTTCGCGCGGTCAGGGACCATCAAGAGTCCCTGCTGCCCGAGATGCGGCGTCAACTGGCGCAGGTGACCCGCCTCTTCCAGAGCCGCCCGGAGATGAAAGACGCTCTCTTGCATCCTCTGCTTTCTGTTGAGAACAAACAGAAAAACTTGCGTTCCGCGTTGACTTCCGTCCAGATTTCCCCGAGTCCTTTCATCGGGCGATTTTTGGATTTGCTTTTAGTCAAAAAACGGATCCATCTTCTTCCCTTGATTGCCGGAGAGGTGGAACGGTTGTGGGAGGAGTCCCAGAAGATCGTGGAGGCGTCTGTTCGATCAGCGGTTCCTTTAGAGGGGACGGCGAAAGAAGAGTTGTCCAAGAAGTTGTGGGAACTGTTTGAGAAGAGAGTGAGCCTAAAGGTTTCTGTAGATCCTGAACTCATCGCCGGGGTCATCGTTACGGTGGGTGACATTGTGATTGACAATAGTTTGCGGTCACAGCTGCAAAATTTGAAACTGAGGTTTGAACATGGCTATTAAGTCCGAAGAGATTACAGGCGTCTTAAAAAACAAATTGAGGGGTTCGATCCCAAAACCGAACTGAAAGAAATTGGTTACGTTCTTCAGGTTGGGGACGGGATTGCGCGCGTTTGGGGATTAGAGAACGCTCTGGCCGGTGAACTTCTGGATTTTCCCAACGGGGTTTCGGGAATGGTCTTAAACCTGGAAAAAGAAAGTGTGGGCTGCGTTTTGCTGGGTGAAGACAAGCTGGTCCGGGAAGGCGATAAAGTCAGCCGCACCGGTAGGATCATGAGCGTTCCTGTTGGAGATTCTCTGATAGGAAGAGTGGTCAACCCTCTTGGTCAGGCGATAGACGGCAAGTCTCCGATCCGCACCGGCCGTCAAAGGCCCATTGAAGTGATTGCGCCCGGCGTGGTGGAACGACAACCCGTGAAAGAGCCTCTACAAACAGGGATCAAGGCGATAGATTCCATGATTCCTATCGGGCGGGGGCAGAGAGAGCTGATCATCGGTGACAGGCAGACGGGAAAAACCGCAATCGTCGTGGATACGATCCTCAACCAAAAGGGACAAAATGTCATCTGCATTTATGTGGCGATCGGACAGAAACAGTCTACGGTGGCTCAGGTCGTGCAGAAACTTCAGGATTATGGCGCCATGGACTATACGATTGTGCTCAGCGCCACTGCGTCTGATCCTGCGCCGCTTCAATTTATCGCTCCTTACGCGGGCTGCGCGATGGGTGAAGAGTTCTTGTGGCAGGGCAAACACGCTGTCTGCATCTATGACGATCTCTCGAAGCATGCTCAGGCCTATCGTCAGATTTCATTGCTTTTACGTCGTCCGCCGGGCCGGGAAGCCTATCCCGGAGACGTTTTTTATCTCCATTCCCGTCTTTTAGAGCGCGCCTGCAAACTCAACGAACAAAATAAGGGCGGCTCATTGACGGCGCTGCCTATCATTGAGACGCAGGCCGGGGACGTCTCCGCTTACATTCCCACCAACGTCATCTCTATTACGGATGGGCAGATCTATTTAGAAAGCGGTCTTTTCTATTCCGGCGTGCGTCCCGCGGTGAACGTGGGACTTTCTGTTTCCCGAGTGGGCGGCAACGCTCAAATCAAAGCCATGCGTCAGGTTGCCGGCCGTCTGCGTTTGGATTTAGCGCAGTACAACGAGTTGGCGGCATTTGCGCAGTTCGGTTCCGATTTGGATAAAACCTCCAAACAACAGTTGGCTCGCGGCGAAAGAATGGTGGAGATACTCAAGCAAGATCAGTACCAACCTTTAGCGGTTGAGAAACAGGTCTGGATCGTATTTGCGGGCGTCAACGGTTATTTGGACGATTTGCCTGTCCCTTCCATTCGGAATTTTGAGAAAGAATTTTTTACTTTTGTGGACAGGGAGCATGCCCAAATTCTGTCTCAAATCCGCGAGAAAAGAGTGATTGACGATACCTTAAAAAGCGAAATGTCTTTGGCGATTGAGTCTTTTAAGAAAAGTTTTTTCACCGGAGCCGCTTGATGCGTTTTTTGGTGACCGGCGCGTCCGGTTTTATAGGCTCTAACCTGGCGGTTTCCCTTCAGGAGAAGGGTGAGGTTCTGGGACTTTGTAATCTGGCTCCTGGCTCCATGGAAAACCTGAAAGGCTTTAAGGGAGAGTTTATACGCGGCGACATTTGCGCGTTTGATTACTCTTTACTGGGCAAAGTGGACGCGATATTCCACCAGGCTGCCATCACCGATACCACGGTCACCGACCAGAAACTCATGCTTTCCACGAACGTGGACGCTTTTCAGAAAATATTGGACTACGCTCTAAAAATTGGCTGCAAGAAAGTGGTCTACGCTTCCAGCGCAGCCACGTATGGAAAAGGGAAAGTTCCCATGTCCGAAACGGATTCCCCCCAACCCGCCAACATCTACGGCGAAAGCAAAGTAAAAATGGAAATCGCGGCCAGAGAATTTTCCAAAAAACATCCTGAGATTTCCCTTGTGGGATTGCGTTATTTTAATGTCTATGGGCCCAACGAAACGCATAAAGACAAAGCTGCCAGTATGGTGTACCAACTCTACCTGCAGATTGTTTCCGGGCGGTCTCCCCGCATATTTAAGTGGGGTGACCAGTACCGGGACTTTATCTATGTCAAAGATGTGGTTCTGGCTAACCTAAAAGCGTTCGAATTTGATGGCAACGGCGCCTTTAACGTGGGCACGGGTGTCCCGACCACGTTCAATCAGGTGATTCAGGTTTTAAATGCGGCCTTAGGAACGCATAAACCTACGGAATATTTTGATAACCCTTACAATTTTTATCAGGAAAAGACTCAAGCCGACATGACTCTGTCCAAAAAAACGTTAGGTTTCACCTGTCAATTCAGCCCGGAATCCGGAATTCGGGATTACGTCCAAAATTTGAAGCGAACCGGCGTGCCCGTGTAATTTCCCATGGCCTCATTGAGAGAGTTTAGGAAAAAAATTAAGAGCATCAAGTCTACCCAGCAGATCACCAAAGCAATGAAGATGGTGTCGGCTGCCAAATTGCGGAGAGCGCAAAGCGCCATACTTTCCGCGCGTCCCTTTGCCCTGAAAATGCGCGATCTCCTAGGCGATCTTGCGGGCAGGGTTCTGTCTGAAGAAAACGAGACCTCAGAGAAAAATTCTGCTCCCCTTCACCCGCTTCTTCTCACCTATCCCTCTAACAAAATGGTGGTTCTTTTGGTCACGGCCGACAAAGGATTGTGCGGTTCTTTTAACGCCAACCTCATCCGAAAAACGAGCGAGTTTCTGAAATCTCAAAGCGAAAAAGAAATACTTTTTTTTGTCGTGGGCAAAAAAGGCAGAGACTTTTTTAAGAGAATGAGTTACCCTGTGGTGAAAGAGTACGTTGGCTTGTTTCAGAAAATTTCTTATACGCACGCGGAGATTATAGGCAGAGATTTGATCCAGGCCTATCTGGATCATAAACCGTCGGAAGTGGTTGTGATCTACAACGAGTTTAAGTCACTCATCCAGCAGAGGTTGATGATAGAACGGTTGCTGCCGGTGCAGCGCCCGGTTTTAGCGGCGCCTTCCCAGAAGATGGATTATTTCTATGAGCCCCGGAAGGAGATGTTGTTAGATGCGTTGTTGCCCAGAACCATCAAATCTCAAGTGTACAGGATTTTGCTGGAATCGTATGCGGCGGAACTGGGAGCGCGCATGGCGGCCATGGACTCTGCCACAAAGAA
>JACPSV010000062.1 GCA_016193115.1 Elusimicrobiota bacterium | reverse complement strand
TACATCCTTCTGGGTGTTCGGGGATGCGCCATCGCCGCTGTGACGTTTTTAGTTCTTATTGGGTTCACGCAGTGGGTAAAGAAAAAAATTGGCGGCATTACAGGGGACGTTCTGGGATCCGTGAACGAAATATCGGAAGTGACTGTCCTGTTCTTCCTGAATATGGTCTATTTCTCCATGAACAAAGAATGGATACTTTAGAAACGGAAACTATATCGGGGTCGGAACATGGGGGGAACCGGGAACGGATTGTCCGTTCTTATGGGATTCCGACCGAGGATATCCATGATTTTAGCGTCAACACCAACCCTCTGGGAACGCCGGAAATTGCAGAAGAAATTTTAAGAGAATCGGCGCGGGAGATAGACCGCTATCCTTCGCCCTCTCCGGAAAAGGCATGCGAAGCCCTCTCGCATTGGCATGAGATCCAACGGGAAAACGTGACCGCGGGAAACGGATCCATTGAGCTGATCTATGCGGCTGCTCGCCTGTTTCCTTCTCCCAAAGCGCTCCTACTTTCTCCGACATTCACTGAGTATGAGAGAGCCGTCCATGCGGCGGATGGCGCTGTGACTCATTGGATTTCTGGAGAAGAAGAGAATTTTCAACACGACTTTACGGCGCCCGTTCCGGTCAATTACCATGATTCTGAAATTATATTTGTCTGTCACCCGAACAATCCCACTGGAATCTTGTCGCCCCGATGGATGTTGAAAGATTGGATAAAAAAGTTTCTTCCTTTTGTGAGCGAAGGAGAGAAATGTTCTCTGATTCCTTTGGCATTGGAAGAAGAACGAGTCCTCGTTTTGAGATCTTTAACAAAGATATTGGCTGTGCCGGGACTGCGGCTGGGATATGCCGTTGGCCATAGCCAAACGATCTCGCAGCTGGAAAAAATTCTGCCTCCTTGGAGGATCAACATCGGTGCGCAACGATTGGCAGAAAGAATCTCCGAGTTCGACGATTACATCCAAGACACAAGGGGTTCTTTGCCTCTATTTTATAAGGATTTTATAAATAATTTTAATAATTTACATTCAGTTCATATTTTCCCGTCCAGTTGCAATTTTGTCTTAGCGAAAGTAGTCTGTCGCGAATCTACGTCATTCCGACCCAGTCCGTCATTCCCGCTCCTTCCTCCGTCATTCCCGCGAAAGCGGGAATCCAGAAAAGATATTTCAGGACTGGATTCCCGCTTTCGCGGGAATGACGATGGGGACGGGAATGACGGAATGGGCGGGAATGACGTAGATTCGCGACAGACTACT
>JACPSV010000128.1 GCA_016193115.1 Elusimicrobiota bacterium | reverse complement strand
GTAACGGGAAGAATCTTTTAGGATGCCTTCGCTCTCCTGCCCGATTGTCTCCAGTTTTTTTTCCACCTTCTCTAATTGGGGAAGTATGGGTTGAACAATTTTCCGGAGGGTCCATTGTGTAGAATCCATGCGTGAGACCGCATGCGAAAGAATCACGGTAGCGGAGCTCCGGAAATTCGTATCCAGGAGAGAATCTGTCCCGGGAAAATTCCCAATATCAGAAGAACTAGGGCTGCAAAGAGGGTAGTCAACTTAAAACTTAGGGATTCCAGTTTTTCTGGAATTGCGGACTGAGAAGGGTCCGGGTCCTGAAAAAACATTGCGTGCGCCATCCTAAAATAGTAGTACACGGCTACCACGGAATTTAATAGGGCGATCCCAACGAGCCAATACAATTTTGCCTGAATAGCGCTTGCGAAAACCATCCATTTTCCCAGAAACCCAAGAAAAGGAGGGATACCCGCAAGGGAGAGCAAAAAGAAGAGCATGAGAATGGATAGCCCTAAATTTTCCTTAGAGAGACCGCGCAAGGCGGAGAGCGACTCGCTCTTTTTAATGCGGGAAATCAGGATCACCACCGCGAAGGCGCCAAAACTCATGAGGAAATAGGCCAGACTGTAGATCATGACTCCTTCGCGTCCCAAAGAGTTGTTGGCTACAAGACCAATAAAGAGCGTGCCGGCATGCGCGATGGAAGAGTATGCCAAAAGCCTTTTAAGGTTCTCCTGTTTGAGCGCGATCAGGTTGCCCAACGTCATTGTGAGAATAGAGATAAGAATAAGGGTGTGTTGGATTCCCAAGGCGCCTGGGTCAACGGTTTGGCTGAACAAACGAAGCGCCACAACGATGACGCCCGCCTCGCGGGAAGCGGAAAAAAATGCGGTGATCGGTGTGGGCGCCCCTTCGTAGGTGTCCGGAGTCCATTGGTGGAATGGCGCTAACGATAACTTAAATCCGATTCCTACCAGAATGAGGAAGAGTCCCAAAAGGAATAACGCGTTGTTCGAGACATTTTGGCTTTGTGTCCACGCAAAAATAACCCTAAAGTGGGTGGAACCGCACAGACCGTAAATATAGGAAATCCCGTACAGCATGAGACCCGTGGAAAATGCACCCACAAGGAAAAATTTTATGGCGCTCTCGCTGGAACGTAACTCTTTGCGCAAAAAACCCGCTAAAATAAATAAAGGAATCGTGGTCAGTTCCATGCCGATGAAGAGCATGAGGAGATCTTCCGCGGAGCTCAAAAATAACATCCCTACGGTGGAGAGAATCAAGAGAGAGACGTAAGCGCCCGCATGGTCTCCCATCAGTTCCGTATCGTTTTCGGAAATACAGAGGATCAGAAGACAACTTAAGATGGCCAGAAACTTAAAGAAGAGCGAGAAATTGTCAATGGCAAGCAGGCCGAAAGCCCGGTTGCCGGTTGGAAGCGATAGAACCAGAACCATTGCGAAGAAAAGCGATCCGCATCCTAGGATTAAAACCCACCGCCGCAGATTTTTCTTCACAAACGCTTCCACTCCTAAAAGGAGCATGGCCGCGCCGCTTAAGAAAATTTCCGGGTAGAGAAGTTTTAGAGAATCCAACATGGGGATCAGCGCGGGCCTTGGACCAAGTTGACTAATGTGTTGAGTGTGCTGTCCATGAGCGAAAACAGCCAGTTGGGCCATATGCCAACAAGAATGGTCAGGACTGTCAGAGGCACGACGGCGACCAGTTCCCTAAAGTTCATGTCTTTTAAGTCCTGCCACTTCGTGTTGAAAGGGCCCAGAAAAACTTTCTGGATCATTCTTAAAAAGAAAGCGGTGGTCACTAAAATCCCGATTGCCGAGAGCGCGGTAAAGAGTTTGAATGTGGGAAGACCCCAGAATATCTTCTCCGGGTTAGGAGCGGAAAAAGCGCCTAGAAAACATAAAAACTCGGAAATGAATCCAGCCAGTCCGGGTAACCCCAAAGAGGCCATACAGGCGATCGTCATGATGCCCGCGTAGAGAGGCAGTCGGGATCCCAGACCGCCGAACACGTTGATGTCGCGGGTGTGAGCGCGGTCATAAAGCACGCCCACCAGCAGGAAGAGGGATCCCGTAATGATCCCGTGGTTCAACATTTGCAGGACGGCGCCATGAAATCCGGTCAACGTGAATGCCGCCATCCCGAGCAGACAATAACCCATGTGATTGATGGAAGAATAGGCGACCATTTTCTTCATGTCCGTCTGCGCCATGGCGCAGAACGCGCCGTAAATAATGTTTACAAACGCGAGCAATAGCATGGGCACCGCAAACCAAAGAGAAGCTTGAGGTAACAAGGGAAATGAGACGCGCATCAAACCGTAGGTTCCCAGCTTAAGAAGCACGCCGGCAAGGATGACAGAGACCGCCGTGGGCGCTTCGACGTGCGCCAGCGGCAGCCATGTGTGAAACGGAAATATGGGCACCTTGATGGCAAAACCAATAAAGAGTAAGAGGAATACGATGGTTTGAAATCTCCCCACAAACTGATAGTTTTGTTGCAGAAGCTGGATCAGATCGAAAGTGTGCGGATCCGCGCGGAAGTAGAGAGCGAGTATCGCGATCAGAAGAAAGATGGATCCAAAGAGGGTATAGAGGAAAAACTTGATGGCCGCATACTCTTTCTGCGGGCCGCCCCAGATGCCAATCAGGAAGTACATCGGAACCAGCATGATTTCCCAGAAGAGGTAAAAGAGGAAAAGGTCAAGAGAAACAAACACGCCGAGCATGCCGGTTTCCAAAAGCAAAAACCAGAAAAAATATTCTTTTACCCTGTTTTCAATATTGAAGGAGGCGATGATGGACAGGAGTGAGAGAAGAGTCGTTAAAACTAAAAGCGGGTAGGACAACCCGTCAATACCGACAAAATAATGGATCCCAAAAGAAGGGATCCACGCGACTTTTTCCACAAATTGCATGCCGGAGTTGGAACTGTCGAACGCTGAGAATATGGCGATGGAAATGAGGAAGGACAGGAGACTAAACGCCACCGCGATAAACCGGTGCTGGCTGGTTTTTTCTTTGGGGACAAAGAGAATTAAAATCGCTCCAATCAGAGGTAAAAACGTGATCCAACTTAAGAATGACATAGAATCGCTCCTTTTCTAGTGACTTACAATAACCGCCAAAAGACCAATAGGCCCAGTCCAAAAACCAATAGGAAAATATAGTTTTGGACGAGACCGGTTTGAAATTTTCTTAAGAAACCGCCGCTTTTTAGAGAGAGGTCTCCCCAAATGTCTACAGCCCTGTCTACAATCACCGTGTCAAACCAGTCATGAATTTTGGACAGTAGGTCTGCGATCCATGCGACCCCATCCACACCCAGCCGGTCCAAGACGTTCGTGTCGAACCGCGCCAAAAAAGCGGCGCATCGGTCTGCAGGTTTCACGAAACAGGCGATATAAAATTCGTCAAAACCATATTTCATGCATAACGTTCTGTAAATTTTTGGGAATCCTTGCGAGATTTTCTCAGCGGAAACCAGGCGTTTGTAATACATGGCATAAGATAGAAGAATGCCCAGAACGGCCGCTAGGGAAGAGATTACGGGAACAATCCAATGCGGGATTTCATGAGTCTGAGGCCTACCCCCGGAAATGGATCCTTCCATGTGGAGAAGTTGGTGAACGGGATGTTCCAGGAGAAATCCGCCCACAATGGATAAGACGGCTAATATCAGGAGAGGAACGACCATTGTTCCGGGAGATTCGTGGGCGTGGTCAAAAGTTTTTGTGTCCCGGGGTTCCGTGATGAAGACCAAGAGATAGAGGCGCGTCATGTAGAATGCCGTTAAGAAGGCCACGAAAAGAGCGACAGCAAAAAGAAAGTTGTGTCCCGAAATTAGAGATTGTTCCAGAATCGCGTCCTTGCTGTAGAATCCGGCCAGAGGCCAGATTCCGGAGATCGCCAGCCATGCGGCCGTAAAGCTGCCGAACGTCCATGTCATCTTGCGGGAGAGACCGCCCATTTTTTGGATATCGTTGGTATGCGCCGCGTGAATGACTGAACCGGCGCAAAGGAAGAGAAGCGCCTTGAAAAAAGCGTGAGTCGTGAGGTGAAACATTCCGGCGGTTCTTCCCCCAACCCCCATGGCAAGGATCATATATCCCAGTTGGCTGACGGTCGAAAACGCGAGCACTCGTTTGATATCGGTGGCGACAAGAGCCATCGTGGCCGCAATAAAAGCGGTGATCGCGCCAATCCAAGCCACGACCTCCAGAGAAAATGCGCCATACTGGAAAATAAAATAGATGCGCGCGACCATGTAAACTCCGGCCGCAACCATCGTAGCGGCGTGGATCAGAGCGGAGACCGGGGTTGGACCTTCCATGGCGTCCGGCAGCCAAATGTGGAGAGGCGCTTGCGCCGATTTGCCGATGGCTCCGCAAAAGAGCAACAGGGCAATGATCCCGCAAATTTGCGGAGAAAGAAGCCCTTCTGTGATACGGCCTTCTACCATTCTAAAGTTTAATGTGCCGAGAGTCGCAAATAAGGTCATGATTCCCACAAAAAAGCCCATGTCTCCTACTTTGGTGGTGATAAAAGCTTTTCGGCCGGCGTTGGACGCGGACTCTTTTTCAAACCAAAATCCGATTAACAGATAGGAAGCCACTCCCACCAGTTCCCAACCAATAAAGATTTGGAGAAAATTGTTGGACACCACCAAAAATAACATCGAAAACGTAAAGAAGGAAAGGTAGGCATAGTACCGCTTGAACCGCGGATCGCCGCGCATGTAACCTAGGGAGTAAAGGTGCACTAAAAATGAAACCAGTGTCACGACGACCAGCATGAGCGCTGTCAGTCCATCTATTAAAATTCCGATTTCCATCTGGTAGAGACCGAACTGGAACCAAGGGTAGGATATCTCCTGATAGAATCCGGGTTGAGACAAGACATTAAAGAAAAGGGCCAGAGAATAGAGTAGCGTGGCGCCAATGGAACAAAGTCCTACTAAAGCGCCTTTCCAGGGTAACCAGCGGCCAAAGAAAAATATGGCGAGCGCGGACAGGATGGGCAAAATTAGGATGAGATAAGAGTGTTCTGTCATGAGGATCAGGTTAACCTTTTAGAATGTTCATCTTTTCTACATAGACGGTTTTTAAGTTTCTGTAAATTGCCAAAACAAGAGAAAGACCCACGACCGCTTCCGCCGCCGCCAGAGTGATCACAAAGATTGCAAATCCCTGACCCCAGAGTCCGGGACCATGGAGAAAATGGTTGAACGCAACCAGGTTAATGTTGGTGGCGTTAAATATAATTTCTATGGACATCAGGATTCCGATGATGTTTCGTCGAGTAAGGACGCCGTAGATACCGATCGTAAATAAAAGAGCAGAAAGAACCAAATAGTGGTGAAGTCCGATCACTAACCTACGTTCCTCTTTTTGGAAAAATAGACCGCTCCCACCAGGGAAGCGAGCAAAACTAAGGAGACGACTTCAAAAGGTAAAACCATGTCGGTGAGCAGCAAACGTCCCAAAGAAGCCGTGGTGGGCGCATAGAATTGAGTTTGGTTTGGGAAAGGACTTTCCTTCAACGATTGGACGATCACAAGAAAAAGAGCGCCGGCGACTAAAAGCGAGGGAATCCACTGTTCGTTCACTTGCGATTGGATTTTGGATTGAGGTATGGAAGAAAGCATGATTGCGAAAGCCAAAATCACCAGAATCCCTCCCACATAGAGGAGGATTTGAACGGCAGCCAGAAAGTCCGCATTCAAAAGCAGGAAAAGAAAAGCGACCAGGGAAAGGGTTCCCGCAAGATAGAGGGCGCAGGTGAACACGTTTCTTTGAGTGACCACCATGAGAGCGGAAAATATGAGTAAAGCAGAAGTCAAATAAAAAGCAATCGTTGGAATCATAGGAATCTAAACGGGCGCGACCGCGCTCCCTGCGGATGAAGTCACTGCCGTTTCACGTGTCCATTTGACGAACATTTCTTTTCGTTCCAGCATGCCCCACTCGTAGTTGTGGGTATGGCGGACAGACTTGATCGGTTTTGTCGGGCAGGCTTCTTCGCAGAGGCGGCAATAGTTGCACTTCCCAAAATCTATCTGGTACCAGGAAACTTTCGCCATCCTTTTCTTGCTGACCGGGTCCACCGCGGGATCTAAGGAGATACAAGCGGTTGGACAGGCTTTCACACAGAGGTTACAAGCGGTGCAGGTATCTTTATCGAACGTGAGCGCTCCCCGAAACCGTTCAGGCGTGGTCAATTTCTCTCTTGGGAACTGTACGGTGACGGCCGGCTTAAAGAACCAGCTCCCCGTCACCATCATCCCCTGTACGAGAGCTTTCGAAACCTGATAGATATTTTTAAAATAGTTGATCATGGTTTTTTTCCTACAACAGGATCACAAGGCCGGCAATCAGGATGTTGGCGAAACTCCAGGGTAGGAGAAATTTCCAGGTGAACTCCATTAATCGGTCTACGCGCAAGCGCGGAAACGTCCAGCGAAACCAAAGGAAAAGAAAAACGACGAAGAAGCTTTT
>JACPSV010000127.1 GCA_016193115.1 Elusimicrobiota bacterium | reverse complement strand
TCCGCTCTGGAAGGAGCCTACGCCGTGGGCATTCTCTCCGCCGATTTTCCGGAAATTTTGGTTGTGGCGCGCAAAGATTGCCCTTTGGTTTTGGGAGTAGGCAAAGATGGTAACTACATTGCCTCCGATATTCCTGCTCTTCTTCCGCACACGCGCAAAACCATCTGGTTGGGTCAGGAAGAGATGGCCATCCTCAAAAAGGACAAGATAGAATGTTTCAATCTGAATGGTAAAAAAGTGCGCAAACCTGTCCTGACCGTGAATCTGGATCCCGTGCAGGCGGAGAAATCCAGTTACAAGCATTTTATGCTCAAAGAGATCATGGAACAACCCACGGCTCTTCAAGATACATTGCGAGGAAGACTTCTGATTCAGCCGCAAGGCCTGCCTTTAGAGGTTGGACTGAGTCCGGATTTCATAAAGCGTTTAGAGCGGGTGACGTTGGTTGCCTGCGGCACGTCTTACCATGCCGCTCAAGTGGGTCGTTTTTGGTTGGAATCGTTGTGCCGGATTCCTTGTTCCGTCGAGATCGCGTCCGAGTTTCGTTACCGTGATCCGTTCTTAAACGCGAAACATCTGGCCATTTTTATTTCTCAATCCGGCGAGACAGCGGACACTCTGGCCGCTCTGAGGATCGCCAAAAAAACGCGGGCGCGCACGCTTGCGATTTGCAACGTTTTAGGTTCCACAATCACTTCGGAGTCCCAGTCTACGTTGTATACCCACTGCGGCCCTGAGATTGGGGTGGCCTCCACAAAAGCGTTTACGGGTCAGTTGACCGCATTGCTTCTGCTGGCGATCCACCTGGGCATTCTCCGCGGGTCTCTCGATCTAAAATCCGCTCAAAACCTGGCCGCCGATTTCCTGAAACTGCCGCAATGGGTTCGGGAAACTTTGGAAATTTCCGGAAACGTCCGCGCGATCGCCAAACGGTTTGTAAAAAAGAGTCACTTTCTTTACTTGGGACGGAACCTAAACTATCCCATCGCTTTGGAAGGCGCCCTCAAGTTGAAAGAGATTTCCTACATTCACGCGGAAGGGTATCCGGCGGGCGAAATGAAACATGGACCGATCGCCCTGATTGACAGGGAAATGCCGATTGTGGCTTTGGTCACGCAATCCAGCGTCTATGAAAAGATTCATTCCAACATTCAGGAAGCAAAAGCGCGCGGCGGGACTATTTTAGCGGTCGCTACCCAAGGGGACAAGTTCATCCAGGGGACGGCGGACGAGACCCTCTTTGTTCCTAAAATACCGGAGATATTTTCTCCGATCGTGAACGTGGTTCCCTTACAGTTGTTTGCCTATCATATGGCTGATTTAAGGGGTTGTGATGTGGACCAGCCCCGCAACCTTGCCAAAAGCGTTACGGTAGAATAAACAGGAGACCTATCCGATCGATCTCTTTCATTCTTTCCGGAAACAAAATCTCCTAAACAAAATTCCCGCGGGAAAAATAGTCGTGGCTGTTTCCGGCGGGCCGGATTCCGTGGCCCTTTTACACATCCTCTGGCGTTTGCGACGCCAGAAACGGTGGAAAATCCTGGCAGCTCACGTCCAACACCGTTTGCGGGGGGAGGAATCTCTTCGCGACCAGAAATTTGTCCAAACACTCTGCAAAACGTTAGGGTTACCCTGTGTGGTTCGGCTGGCTCCCGTTCTTCAGTTCCGTCAAGCAGCCCGCCAATCTAAATCGAAACTGCGCCTAGGAATTGAGGAGACAGCGCGGCTATTGCGTTACAAGGCTCTGGCCAAGATTGTTAGAGAATATGGCGCTTCTGCCCTGCTCACGGCGCACACTTCTAACGATCAGTCTGAGACGTTTTTTCTCCATCTTATTCGAGGTTCTGGTCTCCAAGGTTTGTGCGGGATATACCCCATTCGATCTCTGAACGAGATTACGAGGGAGAAAAAGGATACCGCCCTTCTTATTCGCCCGGCGCTCGCTTTTGAACGTCAAGAAATTGTCCGGTATCTGCAGTCACAAGATCTGCAATTTTGTGAAGATCGCACCAATCAGGACACGCGCTTTCTGCGCAACTGGGTGCGTCTCCGCCTGATCCCGCTTTTGAAGGAGGTTCAACCGAGAGTTGTCAGCCGTATTGGCAGTCTGACCTCCATCTTGCAACGGGACACAGAATTCTGGCCCACCCAATTGGAAGCGATGAAAAAAAAAATTCTTATCCCTCCCCGCTGCTCTCGTCTTGATTTGGAGGCATTTTTCGGGTATGATATGCCCTTGAGATACCGCTTTTTGCATGAGCTGTTTCCGAGGAAGTCGCATCGTTTCATAGAAGATTTCCACGCGCGCCTCGAGCAGAAAAAAATAAAATTAAGAAAGAGGTTCCTTTCGCATGAAAGATCGCATGGTTAAACAGATTGTCGTTTGGATGCTTGTTTTCGTATCGCTCCTGCTTTTGGTGCGTTCCTTTAACAATATCTCTTTGGAGCAGCAGATTGACTATTCCAGTTTTAAAAGGAGTTTGAGAGAAGGGAAAGTGACGGAAGTGTCCGTGCGCGCGGACATCATTAAAGGGGTACTCAAGGGAACCGACGGGAAGGACGTTCAATTTAAAACCATTCCTTTACCCGACCCCAAACTGGTGGAAGAACTGGAGATTTATAAGGTGCAAAAATATAACGGAGAAACGGACCGCACCTGGTGGCCCATGATTCTCCAAAACCTGGTGTATGTGCTGATTTTTTGGTTTGTGTTTTGGGTGCTTTTGATTCGTCCCATGCAGGGTGGGGGCAAACAGGCTCTCTCATTTGGCCGGTCCAAAGCCAAACTGCAGTCCGCTAAAAAAGTTAAAGTGACGTTCGCGGACGTCGCGGGCTGTGAAGAGGTGAAAGAAGAGCTTCGGGAGATCATTGAGTTTTTGAAAGAGCCCGCAAAATTTCAAAAGTTAGGTGGCAAAATTCCCAAGGGAGTTTTGCTTTACGGCGCTCCGGGAACAGGCAAAACGCTCCTAGCCAAAGCGGTGGCCGGGGAGGCGGGAGTTCCCTTCTTTTCTTCCAGCGGTTCAGAATTTGTGGAAATGTTTGTGGGCGTGGGCGCCAGCCGGGTGCGCGATTTGTTTGAGCAGGGACGCAAAAGCGCGCCCTGCCTGCTTTTTGTGGACGAGATTGACGCCGTGGGCAGACACCGTTTTGCCGGGTTTGGCGGCGGTCACGACGAAAGGGAACAGACCTTGAACCAACTCCTGGTGGAGATGGACGGTTTTGACACCAAGGAAGGGGTCATCATGATCGCAGCCACCAACCGTCCGGACGTTTTGGATCCCGCGCTTCTTAGGCCGGGCCGGTTTGATCGTCAAGTGATCATTCCCATGCCCGACTTAAAAGGGCGGGAAGATATATTGAAAGTGCATACCAGGTCCGTAAAAATAGGCGAGGACGTGGACGTCTCTATCATTGCGCGCCGGACACCCGGTTTTGTGGGCGCGGATTTGGCCAATTTAGTCAACGAAGCGGCGCTCCTGGCTGCCCGTAAAAATAAGAGCGCGGTCGGCATGAAAGAGTTGGAAGAAGCGATAGAAAGACTGATCGCCGGTCCCGAACGTAAATCGCGCATGATCTCCGACAAAGAGAAAAAAGTGGTGGCCTACCACGAGTCCGGGCACGCTCTGGTCGCAAAACTTATTCCCGGAAGCGATCCTTTGCACAAAGTCAGCATCATTCCCCGAGGTCCGGCGTTAGGGTACACGTTACAGCTTCCCTTGGAGGATCGCTATCTCATGAGCCGGGAAGAAATTCTCAACCGTGTCACGGTTCTATTAGGCGGGAGAACGGCGGAAGAGCTGGTTTTTAATGAAGTCACGTCCGGCGCTCAGGACGATTTTGCCAAAGCGACCGCCATGGTGCAAAAGATGGTCACCGAGTTTGGCATGAGCGAGAACCTGGGTCCCATCGCTTTCCGCAAAAAGGAGAGCGAGATATTCTTAGGCCGTGACATCATGGCTCAACACCGGGAATATTCCGAAAAGACCGCGGAGTTGATTGATTCTGAAGTGAAGAGGATCATTGTGGGATGCGCGTCCCGCGCAAAAAGTATCCTAAATTCCAATTCCGATAAACTTAAAATCTTGGCGGAAAAACTGATGGAAAAAGAAATTTTGGAAATAGACGAGATCAACCTGCTCTTAGGTTTTCCGCCGGAAAAAAGAGACTTTGCGCGATCCGTTCCGCAACCGGAGAATCGCAGTTCAGAGAAAGCGGTTTCTCCGGCGCCTGCAATCAACCCTCTGCCCCAACCCGCCACTTAACCCGAACCGTTCATGCAGATCATGGGTATCCTGAACCTGACTCCGGACTCTTTTTATGACGGAGGTCGTTACGGTTCTGTGGAGTCCGCTTGCCGCAGGGCCGAAGAAATGGTTCAGGAAGGGGCCGACATCCTGGATCTGGGCGGAGAATCCACCCGTCCCGGATCTCAACCTGTTTCGGCAGAGGAAGAGTTGAGTCGCGTTCTGCCGGTCGTCAAAAAGATATCCAAACGGTATCCCCGCGTTCCCATTTCCGTGGATACCCAAAAAAGTGAAGTGGCCAGACAAGCTTTGCAGGAAGGGGCAAGCATCATCAACGATATTTCCGCGCTTCGATCCGATCCCGGGATGGCGGACGTCCTCCGGCAATACAGGGCGCAAGTTTTGTTAATGCACATGCGCGGAAGCCCGCGCACGATGCAACAGTCTCCCCGTTACAAGAACGTAGTGAGAGAGGTAAAATCTTTTTTGAGTCAAAGGGTCCGATGGGCGGTGGAACAAGGCATTTCTGAAAGCAGAATTTGGATTGATCCCGGCATTGGTTTCGGTAAAACGTTGCGGCATAACCTCGGTATCTTGAGAGATCTGAAAAGTTTCCTCTCTTTGAAATTACCTCTCGTGGTCGGCTGTTCCCGAAAATCTTTTATAGGCGGGATTCTGGGAGAGAAAAAGTTTCCTTTGCCGGCGGAAGAGAGATTGGAAGGCAGTTTGGCGGCGGCTTGCTGGTCTTATTGGCAAGGCGTCTCCATCCTCAGGGTGCACGACGTGGGATCCACAAAAAAAATGATTCAAGTTTTGTCCGCAGTCCAAGGATACTAAGCGATGGCGCAATTCTTTAGCACGGTCTGGAACTACGGCCTCAAAGATGGGCTGGACATCCTTTTGGTTGCCGCCATTTTTTATCGCCTCATGCTTTTGGTTCGGGGCACGCGTTCCGTGCAAGTTCTCCTGGGAATCCTGCTTTTGGCTGTGGGCACGCTTCTGGCGGACGAGGTTTTGCATTTGACCGCAACCAGTTGGCTCCTGGAAAAATTTTGGATGGCGGGAATCGTGATCCTCGTGATCGTTTTTCAGCCGGAGATACGCACGATTCTGGCCGAGTTGGGGAGCCATCCTCTTTCCCGCTGGATTTTTCCCACTCATTTCGATTATGTGACCGAAGTCACTGCCGCTTTGAAAGAATGTTCGGAAAAGAGGATTGGGGCATTGATCGTTTTTGAGAGGGACACCGGCCTGAAAAATTTTAGGGAGACGGGAGTCCGGATTCAGGCGGAAGTGTCCACGGAACTCATCCTTTCCGTTCTGCATCCCCGGTCGCCTCTGCATGATGGAGCGATCATCATCACCGGGAACCGGATCGCAGCCGCAGGCTGTCTCTTGCCATTGACCGACGACCCGAACATCGCGCGCGTTTTAGGTACCCGCCACCGGGCAGCCGTAGGTTTGAGCGAGTCTTCCGACGCCATTACGCTTGTTCTATCGGAAGAGACCGGCCAGCTTTCGATTGCGAGTTTTGGAAGTTTGGAGAGAAATGTGGATTTGTCCGGTCTCGATTCCAAATTGCGGGAACTTTTGCGTTCCGCGCCGCCGCCCTCGGAAACGGCCGCAGAACCTCCACAGGAGAACGTTTCTTGAACAATCCTTTTTCAACATGGCTGCAGCACCTGAAATCTAACTGGAAACTCCGGCTGGTAGCGCTTCTCGTGGCGATACTGCTCTGGATCTATCTACGCCATCCTTTCCATGGCTGAAGCCAGAAAAATTTTCGGCACGGATGGGATTCGCGCGCTGGCGGGAGAATCGCCTCTCACGGTTCCTGAAATTCAGAGAATTGGGTTTGCCGCGGGCGCCTATCTAAAAAGCAAATCACACCGTTCCGGCGGCCGCGTACTTTTGGGACGGGACACGCGCGAGTCCGGATCCTGGATCGAGAAATCTCTTATCCAGGGGCTCAACGCCGGCGGCTGCCAAGTTTTGGTTTGCGGAGTGATCCCCACGTCTGCGGTCGCCGCTCTCCTCCGAGGGAAAGGTTTTCTGGGCGGAGTGGTACTCTCCGCTTCTCACAATCCTCCCCAATTTAACGGGATCAAGTTCTTTTCTTCGGACGGAAAAAAAGTTCCGGAACTCTGGGAGAGAGAAATAGAAAAAGTTTTGGGTTCCCTGAACGGAACCGATCTAAATTTCAAAGACCAACCGGAATCGGATCCCTATCCGGAATCCGTGTCTGATTATGAGACGTTCATCCGGAACGCTTTGCCGGCGCATTTTTCCCTGCAAGGAATTCGTTGGGCGATGGATTGCGCCAACGGTTCTGCCAGCCGGGTCGCTCCGGAACTGTTCCGGTCCTACGGCGCGTCCCTAAAAGTGATTCATGCCGATCCGGACGGTAAAAACATCAATTTGCGGTGCGGCGCCCTGCACATGGAATCTTTGAGGCAATCGGTGCTGGAAACTCGATCCTTTGGAGGCTGCGCTTTTGACGGGGACGCCGACCGGGTTCTTTTTTTGGATGAGGAGGGAGAAATCATGGACGGGGACGTCCTTCTTTGGATTGTGGCGCGATTTTTGAAGGAAAAAGGAATGTTACGCAACGATTGCGTGGTCACCACGGTCATGGCGAACTTCGGTTTCTTTAAAGAGATGAAAGCGTTGGGCATTCGCGCGCTTACCACCCCGGTAGGAGACCGGTCTGTTTCGGAGGCGATCGAATCTTCAGGAGCGCGAGTCGGGGGTGAACAGTCCGGCCACATCATATTTGGGGATCACCTTTCCACGGGGGACGGCCTTCTCACCGCTCTAAAAATCTTG
>JACPSV010000126.1 GCA_016193115.1 Elusimicrobiota bacterium | reverse complement strand
TTAGACGTTACGGCGCCGGCGGCAGGTCTTCGCGCCTGATTTCAGGTTCTTTGGAGATTCATAGAGAGTTAGAAGAAAAACTGGCGAAGTTTAAGGGCACGGAGTCCTCTCTCGTTTTTCCGACAGGGTTTATGGCAAATTAAGGAGTGATCTCCGCTTTGTTCGGCGAGGGGGACGCCGTCCTCATGGATCGGTTAAACCACGCTTCCCTAATTGACGCCGCAAAATTGTCTCGAGCCCGCCTGTTTGTCTATTCCCACCGCTCCGTTGAATCCTTGGATAGGGTTCTCCGCAGAACCCGCTCTTACCGCAAAAGGTTGGTGGTCACCGATTCGCTTTTCTCCATGGATGGGGATTTCGCTCCTTTGAAGGAGATCAGGGAAATCTGCTCGAGAGAAAACGTGTGGCTGATGATTGACGATGCCCACGCGACGGGCGTTCTGGGTAAAAATGGAACCGGTCTTGCGGAACATTTTGGCCTTTTGGGAAAGATTGAGATTGTGATGGGAACACTCTCTAAAGCGCTAGGATCTCAAGGCGGGTTTGTGTGCGGTTCGCAGGATCTCATCCAACACCTCGTCAACCGCGCTCGTCCATTCATCTACACCACGGCGCTTGCGCCGTCTGCTTGCGCGGCAGCGATTGCTTCCCTGGATTTAGTTCAGAAGGAACCTCAGAAGAGAAGGTATCTTTTGTCTCTATCCCAAACTTTGAGAAAAGGTTTGAAAAATATTTTCCCAGATTATTCTACGGATTCTTTGAGCCCTAAAGGACGAGCCCTAAAGGATGAGAGTCCTAAAGGAGGAGAGTGCTTCGCCTCCTCTGAGACTTCGTCTCCTCCTAAGCGCTTCGCCTCCAGTCAAATTGTTCCTTGGGTGGCGGGTTCTTCGGAACAAGCTTTGAAAGTGGCCCTGACCTTAAGAAGCGCCGGCATCTATGCTCCCGCCATCCGTCCTCCCACGGTACCTCAAGGAGAATCCCGTCTCCGCTTTTCCCTCACCAGCGAACACACCCAATCCGACATTCAACGTCTTATCTCATGCATCTCCAATTGACGAAAGGTATCTTTATCACCGCGACGGGGACGGGAGTCGGCAAAACTTTTCTGGCGTGCGCGATCGCGCGGCGGTTGAGGCAGAAAGGGGTGGATGTCGGGGTGATGAAACCTGTGGTCTCAGGCGGAATTTCCGACACACTGGCGCTTAAACGCGCGGCGCAAGCCAAAGAAGGTTTGGATCTGATAAGTCCTATCCGCTACAAAAAACCTTTGGCGCCTTATTCCGCGTCCTTTTTGGAAAAGAAGAAGTTCTCTCTCAAAAAAGCGCTTTCCGCCTACCGTAAGATCCGCAAATCTCATTCTTGTGTTATCGTAGAAGGTTCAGGCGGGGTACGCGTTCCTTTATCTCCTTCTTTAGAGATGGCAGACCTGATGGTTCATTTCCAACTGCCGGTCATTGTGGTCGTATCCGCAAAGTTGGGAACCATCAACCACACCCTTTTAACATTGGATTACCTCTCTCGAAAAAAAATCAAAGTCCTCGGAATTGTCCTCAATTTCTACGATCCCAGAAGTATCGTGGATCGAACCAACCTAAAATTCTTTCAGGACAAAAAAATCCCCATCCTAGCCGTCCTCCCTTCCGAAAAATAGACTCTTGAAAATATAAGTGTTCTCGATTACACTTGGGGTGTCCTTATCCTGTGAGGTGTCCCAATGCCCGGACGATATTCCTATTTGATTCTCGGGTCTGGAAGACAGGGGATCGCCGCCGCCTACGATGTTCTCCGTCACGGCGAAGCTTCCCGTCTGGTTCTGGCAGACCGTTCTTTGGAGAAAGCCAAAGAAGGCGTTACCCGTATTCGATCACTGTTGGGACAGAGGCCGGGCGTACAGTTACTCCACAAACGCGTGGACATCTCTCGTTCTTCTCAACTGAGGGATCTCTTCAAAGGGCATTCCGCTCTATTAAGCGCGCTTCCTTATTATCACAATCCCAAGATTGCTTCCTTGGCCATTGAATCTGAAGTTTCGTACTGCGATTTAGGCGGATACTTTGAGATGACAAAAAAGGTTCTCGCTTTGGATTCCAAAGCGAAGAAATACGGGGTGACTTTAGTTCCGGACTGCGGGGTTTCTCCCGGCATGTGCAACAGTCTTGCGGCGTCCGCAATGGAGAAATTAGACCGGACGGAAGACGTCACCATCTACTGCGGTGGTCTCCCTCAAAACCCAAAACCGCCGTTAGGGTACCAGGTGGTTTTCAATTTGGAAGGAGTTCTGGGAAACTATTTTGGATCTTCCTATGTTTTACGGAACGGCCGGATCAAGCAAATTCCATCCTTTTCTGAAAAAGAAATCCTATCTTTTGAAAAACCTCTGGGAAAATTGGAAGCGTTCGTTACGGGCGGCGCGACCTCAACATGCCCTTGGACTTATCGAGGAAAAATTAAAAATTATCAGTACAAAACGTTACGGTACCCAGGGCATTATGAGAAAATAAAATTGCTTAAAGATTTGGGTTTGATGGAAAACGACCCTATTCAATTTGAGGGTCAGAAGATAGAACCTAGAAAATTTTTTACGGCGGTGGCGGAACCGCGCCTCACATTTAGAGATCGCAGGGATATTCTTGTGATGAAAGTGATCGCGCGGGGGAAAAAAGACGGAGTCCCTTGCGAGATCGTCTATGACGTTCTGGACAGGTACGATCCCAAGACCCGTTTCTCCGCCATGCAAAGGACAACGGGCTTTTCCGCGGCCATTGTTTTGGAAATGTTGGCGATGGGGAAAATTCATGCCAAAGGAGTGGTTCCCTTAGAAACGGCCGTGCCGGGCAGAACTTTTCTAGAAGAAATTCGCAAACGCGGTATCGCAGTCAAAGAAAAAGTAATAAAATTGAGGTGAAATCCAATGGCTAAGAAAATGAAGAAGCGTTTGGTTTCTCAGATTTCGTCTGCCGGTTCAGAAGGACCTTACAATTATATTGACGGCCAATGGCGACGCGCGGGCGCGGGAGGAAACGTTTTTGAGAACAAAAATCCCGCTACGGGCGAGCTGTTAGGCGTCTATCCTCAATCCACACTGCGCGACGTTGAGGAAGCGGTACAATCCGCAAGGAAAGCGTTTGACTCTTGGAGGAAAGTGCCTGCGCCAAAACGGGCGGAAATTCTCTTGCGTTCCATGCGAATTCTGGAAGAGAGAAAAGAAATGATGGCCGAAGGGATGACGCGCGAGATGGGAAAAATCCTTCAGGAAACGCGCGGCGACGTTCAGGAAGCCATTGATACGGCGCTCTATTTCGCGGGAGAAGGGAGACGCCTTTTTGGCCAGACGACGACCAGCGAACTTCCGGACAAGTTTGCGATGTCCATGAGAATGCCCGTCGGAGTTTGCGGACTGATCACTCCTTGGAACTTTCCCATGGCTATCCCATCGTGGAAGATTTATCCCGCTCTTTTGTGCGGGAACACGGTCGTCTTCAAGCCCGCCAGTTGGACGCCGGATTCCGCCCGCCAGTTTGTGCGCGCTTTGGAAGAGGCAGGGTTGCCTCCCGGGGTACTCAATCTCGTCTATGGAAGCGGAGACACTGTGGGACGGTGGTTGTTGGATCATCCGGGGATCGCCTTGATTTCGTTTACGGGTTCCTCGGTGATTGGTTCTCAGATTGGAGAAATCAGCGGCAAGGCGCTTAAACGGTGCAGTCTGGAGTTGGGAGGAAAGAACGCTCAGATCGTGATGGAAGACGCCAATTTGGATCTGGCTCTGGAAGGCGCTCTCTGGGGCTCGTTTGGAACTACGGGCCAGCGTTGCACGGCGACCAGTCGGATCATCCTCCATGAAAGGGTATACAAACAGTTTACAGAAAGGTTAGTTGAGAAAACGCGCGCCTTAAAAATTGGGAACGGTCTCAATCCCGCCACTCAAATGGGTCCCTTGGTGAGCAAAGTTCAGTTAGAGAATGTGGACCGCTATGTTCAGATCGGGAAGAAAAAGGATCACGCTAAACTCTTGACCGGAGGGGAGATATTGTCTCAAGGAGAATATGAGCGGGGCAACTTTTTTCAACCGACTATTTTTTTGGGAACTCCGGAGATGCGGATTTCCCAGGAAGAGATTTTTGGTCCTGTGACGGTTCTGATCAAGGTCAAATCGTTTGACGAGGCGATTCAAACTTTGAACAACACGCGTTACGGCCTTTCCGGTTCCATCTATACGCGGGACGTGAACCGTGTCCTGCGCGCAATTCGAGACATGGAGACTGGGATCACATACGTGAACGCGCCGACCATCGGAGCAGAGGTGCATCTGCCTTTTGGCGGTGTTAAAGAGACCGGCAACGGTCATCGGGAAGCAGGCCAAACCGCATTGGACATTTTCTCGGAGTGGAAAGCAGTCTACATAGATTACTCCGGCCGCCTGCAAAAAGCCCAAATTGACACCCAGGAATAAGGAGGTTGTATGACAGAACAAGGTTCACCGCATCATCTCATCCAGGCGCGCAGCGAAAGAGAACGTTTTTTAATAGAGTTATTAGATATTCTTTGGGACAGATATCGCAAACGGATGGTCTACGTTCGTCAGTTTGAGGCGATTCTCCGGTCGTACGGAACCGCATTCCTCAATGACCACATTGCTTTTAGAACGGTTGCCTTGCAGAAACCACTCGGCGGAATTTTCCATGTCTCCAGAATCTTTGAATCGTTGGGCTATGTTCCTGCCGCCTGTTACGAGTTTCCGGACAAGAATTTAAGTTCCATCCACTACCAACATCCCAATCCTCAGTTTCCAAAAATTTTTATCACTCAACTGAAAAGTTGGGAGTTGACGCCCAAGAATCAAAGAGTCTTGTCTCAAGTTTTTAAATCCCATCGTCCTCCTCTTCCCGGAGCGGTG
>JACPSV010000125.1 GCA_016193115.1 Elusimicrobiota bacterium | reverse complement strand
TCGTCGATATGAACTCTTGGACCAAATAAGCCTGTTATCCCCGGGGTAGCTTTTATCCGTTGAGTGCTGGCAATGCCACATTCTACCAGCAGATCACTAGTTCCTGCTTTCGCACCTGCTCGGGATGTCTCCCTTGCAGTTGAGCCGGCTTCTGGACTTGCCCTCATTCGTCCGATTTCTATTCGGATCGAGCCGACCTTTGAACGCCTCCGTTACCATTTAGGCATTTATGTTTCCGGTCAATCGGGACTTTATAACGCATAGTTGAAATCATATGGGGATCAACAATCTCACGAAATCTTTCATAAGATTTGCCTGAGACATAGATTTGAATCCCATCGGACTGCTTACGCTCCTTCGCTTCCAACTGAAACTGGGAACGCAAGAATTCTACTAAGCGCTTTACATCATCCCTTTCAAAACCATGCGTATTAAAGATAACTCCTTTCGATTCGGAAGATTTAATAGAACCATCATCCATAAACCAGTACGCAATACTTCGCGCGGTCGCAAGTTTATGTATGAGTTTAGGAACACATTTTCTAGTCCGCTCATAGAACTGCTGAGCGTAGAACCGAAACGCAGAATGGCTAACCGTTTGAAACCAGAGATTGTTATGGCTCCGGTCTTGTTTTAGCTGAGGAGAAGTTAAAACCCACTCTTTAAACAAGCCATAGAGATGTTCGACATAATCTTTTTTTCCTGCCGAATACTCTAATTTGAGCCGGTAAGTTCTTCCTCTGTTTTGCGTTTCTAGATGTGCGTCGCCCAACAACAATCCCACCAACGTTTCACGTTGAACCGGTGAAAGCTGCAAGGACGACTTGATTCTTTCGATCTCCCGAGTGCGCATGATTTTACATTGACCTGGTTCTCTGATTTAATCAGAGACTTCGTATCGCTACGAAGATCAGACTATATCACATTCCGACTTGTCATCGGAACTCCGGCGTATAGTCGTTGAGGGGTCATGCCCGATTCACCGGACAGACTTCCCTGCTGATTGTCCGCACTGATCCAGTTTTACTTGATTCTACAAGAGAACCAAGTCGAATCAGATACTCCACCACATAAGTCGCTTGAACGGAGATTCAAGCAAATCCTTTGTGGACGGACGTCCCAGCATACAGCCAGAACTTTGCTCCTGATGTTACCATCAGGAAGCCCCTTTTGTTTACAGCGGTCGAGGCGACCGCCCCAGTCAAACTGCCCACCTAACATTGTCCAAGGTCTTGATATAAAGAGCCTTGTTAGAACGGCAGAATTAGAAGGGTGGTATTTCACTGTCCCCTCCGTCCCGGCCAAAACCAGGACATCCAAGGGTCCCACCTATTCTACGCATCCGATTCCATCATTCAATGTTAAGATACAGTAAAGCTCCACGGGGTCTTTTCGTCTAACCGTGGTTAAAAAGCGTCTTCACTTCTACCTCAATTTCGCCGAGCCTCTCGTCGAGACAGCGCTCTCTTCGTTACTCCATTCGTGCAGGTCGGAACTTCATGTTGATCCCCAACTTATCGCTGAGGCATAGACTATACTTTGAATCTTAGGGAGAAAAATTCTCTCCTCAAAGACTCCCGGCGTGTTGCCCTCTCAATACTGCAGAGAGCCTCG
>JACPSV010000124.1 GCA_016193115.1 Elusimicrobiota bacterium | reverse complement strand
GAAAAAGCAGTCAAGGAAAATGTCCCTAAAGTTCCTTACCTCCTGATCGTGATTGATGAGTTGGCCGACCTGATGATTACGGTCGGAAAAGAAATTGAGGATCTGATCCAAAGGTTGGCCCAGATGGCGCGCGCCGTCGGGATTCACCTGGTTTTGGCGACCCAGAGACCGTCCGTGGACGTGATTACAGGCGTGATCAAAGCTAATTTACCGTCCCGGATCGCGTTCCAAGTTCTGTCTAAAACGGACTCCCGCGTGATTTTAGATTCTCAGGGAGCTGAAAACCTGTTAGGGCGGGGAGACATGCTTTTTCTGAATTCCGGCGCTCCCAAACCGATCCGGGTGCAAGGAGCCTTTGTCTCCGAGAAAGACGTGGAGTCCGTGGTGCAAGCCATCAAGTCCCAAGGATTTCATCCGCGCTACGATTTCCTGTTGTCCAACCCATCCGGTGATTCGATCGTAGACAGCGAGGAAAATCGTCAACTCCTGGTTCGCGCCGCCAAAGTGGTCCGCGATACGGAAAAAGTTTCCGGAGACCTGCTGCGCGCGGACAAGGAAATCGGCTCCAAATACGATTGGGCATTGACCTTGCTGAAAAAGAAAGGACTGATTGAGAAACCGCCCGACACAAACCGTTGGAAGATCCATTTCGATCGTCTGGGCGAGTTTTTAGACGCAGAGAAGAAATCATGAAATCCATCCTTTTTATTTTCTGTTTTCTTCCCTCCTCACTCCTGGCGATGACCGTTTCCGACGTTCAAAAAAAGATGCGGGACTCGGCAGAAACCGTTCAGAGTCTGCAGTTCCAGTACGTCCAGGAACTGCGCTCTCTCCAATCCGCAGAATCGAGAGTTTCAACCGGAACCGTTTTCTATAAGAAACCAAAATGGATGCGGATCGAACATTCCAACACGGAGAACCAGATCACGATTACTCAGGGGAAAGTCGTTTATATCGTGACTCCCCGATTCAATCAGGTCGTGCAACAGTCCTGGGACGATTGGTTTCAGAAAAATTTCTGGTCCTTAGGTTTAGCCGATTTCTCGCCTTTACTCGAAAAAGCGATGAAAGAATACAACTGGTCTCTCCTGGAAAACAAGGAGTTTCAGGGAGAGAAAATGATCCGGATCGCGCTCAAGAACAGAACGGATCCGGAAGGGACTCCGGCGATCACTCTCTGGATCAGCCCTTCGGACTACCTCTTAAGAAAAACGGAGCTTGTTTCCGGAAGTTTGATCTGGAGCACCACAATCCATGCCGTCGTGCGAAATTCCGATCTGAAGGAATCTCTCTTTCAATTTAAGGTTCCTCCCAATTCCAAAGTCATCCAAATCCATTGAGTCTCACAATGAACCAGACGAATCACAGTCAAGTGCGCGAAACCCTCAAAAGAAACCGTGAAAACAAAGGCCTTTCCCTTAAAACGGTGCATCAAGATACCCGCATCTCTCTTCGCTATCTGGAAGCTTTGGAATCCGGAGAATGGAATCAGATCCCGGCGGAAGTTTATGTGATTGGTTTTTTAAGAAACTATGCCGCTTATCTGGGTTTGAATCCGGAATCTATCGTTGCCCAATACCGCAACGAACAGGATTCCGCCGTAACCGCCCAGCCGGAAAAAAAAGCGACCTCTCCGGAATTTTCTTCTCATCCGGATGGAAAACGGTTTGGCCTAATCATACTGGGATTTTCTCTTCTTGTAGCCGTTGGAGGATGGTGGATGCGCAAGGAGATTAAAGAGGAGTCCCCTGCCTCACCTTCCGCGCCGCATTCTTATTCCTCTTCTATCCCATTGGAAAAATTAGTTTCAGAAAGTCTTCGTCTTCAGATCAAAGCTTTAGACCTGGCATGGTTAAGAGTATCCGCAGACGGGAAACTTTTGTTTGAAGGATTTCTCTCTTCCGGAACGGCGCAATCCTGGGGAACGCAGACAGATTTCTCCGTCCGCATCGGAAACGTCAACGCGGTGCAGATCCTCTTAAACGAGAAACCGATTGATCCCACGTTAGGCGCGATCAAAGGCGTGAACGATCTTCATCTCACGAGCCAAGATCTCGCCGTCTCCAAACCCCATGAACCTCGCCAATAAGTTGACCCTCATCCGGCTGGTTCTGGTGCCAGTCTTCATGGTATTTACCGTCATTGATAACACGGAAACCCGCATCTTTGCCTTGCTGATCTTTATTCTTGCCGCCGTCACCGACCTCTATGACGGATACGTCGCAAGAAAGTACGGAACGATCACCACGTTCGGACAGTTCATGGATCCTCTGGCGGACAAGTTTTTGATTTCATCCGCTTTTATCTGTTTTGTAGGATTAAAAGAAATCCATGTGTCGGCATGGATGGTTGTCTTGATTATCGGCCGCGAGTTCCTGATCACGGGACTGAGACTTTTAGCCGCCTCTAAAGGCGTGATCATCGCCGCTGACCGCGCGGGCAAATTTAAAACTTCCTCTCAAGTGGCGGCGATCGTCACCATCCTAATCATTCTCTGCGTCAATTCCGGACTGTCCGCTTACTACGGCATGGAACCGAGCGGTCTCCTGGAAAAATCGGGCACTCCCTACCTTTTAGGATTCCTGTTAACGTGGTCGCCCTACTGGCTGGTTTTTTGTGTCACTCTCCTCACATTGATCTCCGGACTCTCCTACCTCTACAAACACCGATCCCTTCTGCGCGAGGAGATCCGATAATCCATTGAATTTCCTGATCTTGTTTCTCTCGACCGGATTCGGTTTGGGCAATCTGGCCTATCGAACAATCCGCAGATTCAAATTTTTTCCTATTTCCGACAAGTGGTCTGGAGGGGGATTCCTGGGCACGCTCCTGGGACTCGGTCTGGTGATGATTGGATTTTCGTTCCCGGGATGGAGAGAAGTGGGCCTGTTATTTCTCTTCACATTGGCCGTGATTGGGATCACCGGAAAAGCGGAAGAACTCTTAGGCCAGAAAGACGATCCCCGCATCGTTTTGGATGAGGTGGTCGGCGTCCTCTGGTCATTGATATTTCTTCCCGTTCACGCCTGGAACGATTCTAAAAGAATCGTTGTTTTAGCCGCTGCTCTGGTTCTCTTTAGAATATTTGACGTCTGCAAAGTCCCGTTTAGATCCGTGCAAAATTTGCAGGGCGGGATCGGAATCGTTTTAGACGACGTACTTGCCGGTTTATGCGCCAACCTTATTCTTCAAGCTTGCATTCGATTCTTCTGAAAACTGCCCTCTTCTGCGCATTTGCGGCCATTCTCACCGGCTGCGTCCGCAATCCGGTCACAGGGTCCAGAGAGATCCATCTCTTATCGGAAAAAGCGGAAATCCAGCTGGGAGTAGAATCTAAACTAAAGATCATTCAGGAATACGGACTCTACGTCCAACCGGCCATTCAATCTTACGTCAACGAAGTCGGCCGCAAAATCGTGAGATCCTGCGAACGGCAAAACATCGCTTACGATTTCGTCATTTTAGATACCCCGCTCGTGAACGCGTTCGCGGTGCCGGGCACCGTCTTTCTCACGCGCGGTATCCTGGAACTGATTGACGATGAAGCGGAACTGGCCGGCGTTATCGGCCACGAAATCGGGCACATCACGGGTTTCCACGCGGTTAAAATGCTTCAGAAGGCGTTTGGATACCAGTTCCTATCCACGCTCTCGACCGTAGCCATCGCCCTCTATGGCCCTTCCGTGGACGATCCGCGCGCTTATGCCGTGATCCACCAGGCAACCCAACTGGTGGCCGCAAGTTTTTTAAGCGGTTATGGCAGAGAATTTGAGCTGGAAGCAGACCGTTCCGGACTGCGGTACGCCGTTCTGGCGGGGTACGATCCGGACGCTTTCACTTCCTTCTTCAAGAGAATGAAATCTCTGGGCGAACAAAACAGCACCGGTATCGGGATTTTCTTGCGGACTCACCCGCCCACGGATGAGCGCATACGGCAAGTGCGCAGAATCTTAGAAATGGATGATCTGGAGACGAGAAAAAAATTTAAGAGAAAGGTTCAGGCAGACCAATACAAAAAGGTTCTGGAAATCGTCCGCTCCACGGACACGCATCTGGAAGACCAATTTGATAGGTACCAGACCATCATTAAAACCATGCCCCGCTCTCCTCAAGAATATCCAGGCACAATCCAAGATTCCACATACGGGAATCTTCCCCTAAAACTAAAACTGAGCGTGCCCAAAGGCTGGAAACTGGAAATCGGTTTTGGCAGAACCTTGGTTCTGTTTAGATCTCTGGACGGTAGAGCGCAGGGAGACCTCCAGTTTATGCCCTTGGAACCCGACCCTCTTTTTATGGCGGCAGAGGGACCGCTTTTTGCCGGAACTCTGACGTCCACAAGTCCCATCACAAGCCGGTCTTGGGCAGAATCGCTGGAACCTAAACTTAAATTAGAAAAAAGGACGGGCAGAGAAGTGGCGTATCCCGCGGGACAGGCCTATCTGGGAACCTATCGGGGACCGGACAGGTTGGGACGGCCAACCATTTTTAGGCGCCTCACTATCGTGACCGGCACGGATCCGTACCGGCAGAAAGGTTTTCTGCTCACCTGCGCCGCTCCCGAAGAAGCGTATGTGGATTATCTGGTAGATATGGAAAAGATCATGCAGAACTTAAAGTTTGAGGCAGAATAATTCCTGCCTAAATACATATATTTCCGGTTGGAATAAAAAACAAAATTAAGTTAGAATGAGACTATCCATTTTAGAGGAGAATACCATGAACAAAGATGATAAAAGCCGTGCTTTAGAGTTGGCTCTTTCTCAAATCAAAAAAGATTTTGGGCAGGAAGCTCTGATGAAGCTGGGAGAAAAGGTGACCAAGGTGCCGGGCGTAAACGTGATCCCGACCGGGATATTGCCTTTAGACATTGCCATTGGGATCGGCGGTGTTCCGCGCGGTAGAGTCGTGGAAGTTTTTGGACCGGAATCGTCGGGAAAAACGACTCTTTGCCTTTCCATTGTGGCTCAAGCCCAAAAAAATTCGGGCGTAGCCGCTTATATTGACGCAGAACACGCCATGGATCCAACCTATGCGAAAAATTTAGGAGTGGACGTGGACAATTTACTCATCTCGCAACCGGATTCCGGAGAACAGGCGTTTGAAATTACGGAGAAACTGATCCGGTCCGGAGCGGTGGACGTGATCGTGATTGACTCTGTCGCCGCGCTCGTTCCCCAGGCGGAAATCGCGGGCGACATGGGGGAATCTCATATGGGATTGCAAGCCAGACTCATGTCTCAGGCGCTGCGAAAACTGACCTCCACAATTTCAAAATCTAACACTTGCCTCATTTTTGTCAACCAACTGCGACTCAAGATCGGCGTATTTTACGGTAACCCTGAAACCACGCCGGGCGGACTCGCTCTCAAATTTTACGCCAGCCTGCGTTTGGATATCCGCCAGAAAGAAAAGATCAAAGTCGGAGACCAGATTGTGGGAGCGCGCACCGTCGTGAAAGTGGTTAAAAATAAATTGGCGCCTCCCTTCCAGGTGGCAGAATTTGAGACGATTCACGGGGTCGGCGCTTCCCGGGAATCTTACATCCTAGATTTAGGCGAGCAGTGCGGAATTCTGGAACGATCGGGCACGTGGTTCCTCTACAAGAGCGAAAGGATCGGGCAGGGTAAAGAAAACGCAAAAACCTATCTCAAGTCCGCGCGTTCTCTCACGGACGAAATTGAGCTGGCCCTGCGCAAAAAACTGATTGCGCAAAATGGCATAGACGAAACCAAAAAGTCTGAGGAACCCAAGAAAGCAGAACCCGTCGCGAAGGCTGCAGCAGCAAAAACCGCAAAGAATTAAGGGGACACCATACTTAATTCCATATGAAATTAAGGGATTCTGGAGACAATTCTCAGGGAATTAAGTATGGTGTCCCCTTAATTCCACGGGACGAAAAGATACTCGAGTCTTTTACGAATTATCTCCGGTTGGAAAGGAACTTGTCCGCCAACACGGTCGCGGCGTACCAGTCGGATGTGCGCCACTACCTCCTCTATCTGAACCAAAACCAGGCGCCGCTCGCGTCCGTCAAACAGGATCGGATTACAGACTATCTCTGGACCCAAAAGCAGACAGGCATCACCGCCAGAACCGTCTGCAGACAGTTAGAAGCGATCAAATGTTTTCACCGCTACCTTTTTCTACAGGAGATTACGCCGACCGATCCGAGCGCGAAGGTTCTTTCTCCCAAACTCGTTTCTAAATTGCCAAGTTTCCTATCCGAAAGACAGGTGGAACGTTTACTCGCTTCCGTCCCTCAAAAGAGAGAGGTGGATATCCGGTTCAAGGCGATGTTGGAGCTTCTCTATGCCACCGGTATGCGCGTGAGCGAGTTGGTGCAGTGCCGCAGCTCTCAACTGGACATCGAAACCGGATTTGTGCGCGTGATTGGGAAAGGAAACAAAGAAAGGATTGTTCCCATCGGTAGCGCTTGCCGGTATGCTTTGAAGAAATATTTTGAAGTTCGTCTGAAAAAGTTTACCGGAAAAAAAGTGAATGAGGAGTTTCTTTTTCTGACCAAGTACGGACGCGCCATGGCGCGCGGCGAATTTTGGAGACAACTGAAAGCGCATGCGCGGAAATCAAATCTTGGGACACTCTCGCCCCACACGATCCGTCACTCATTCGCAACCCATCTTTTAGCGGGCGGTTCGGATCTCAAGACCCTGCAAGAACTTTTAGATCTCAAGCCCCTGCAAGAACTTTTAGGGCCCTCTTCACTTCTAACCACCCAAATTTACACTCATCTGCAAACGCGCCAACTGAAAGACCTGCACAGGAAGTATCACCCGCGCCCATAACATGGTTGAACCAGACCCCCAAACAGGAACTGTCTCGCCTCTCCTTCGTTGGATTTTAATCGCTTGGGTAGGAATATTCTTATTTCACTACTACTACTCCCTGCTCACCAGCCACTACTTCACCGACTACCTCTTAATTTACCTAGACAAATTAGGGACAGCGCCCAATTGGGCGCTGTCCCTAATTTCTAATTTCTAGGGCGCTGTCCCTGATAACGTTTTAGGATGACGGCGCCGCCGAGACCGCCCGCCGCGCAGGCGGTGGCTCCCGCCCATTGAACTTTTGGATTGCGTTTCATCTCGTACAGAGCGTTCAAGATCACGCGGGTTCCTGTGGCGGCCAAAGGGTGACCTAAGGCAATC
>JACPSV010000061.1 GCA_016193115.1 Elusimicrobiota bacterium | reverse complement strand
TCTTCCTTTTGTGAGCGAAGGAGAGAAATGTTCTCTGATTCCTTTGGCATTGGAAGAAGAACGAGTCCTCGTTTTGAGATCTTTAACAAAGATATTGGCTGTGCCGGGACTGCGGCTGGGATATGCCGTTGGCCATAGCCAGACGATCTCGCGGCTGGAAAAGATTCTGCCTCCTTGGAGAATCAACATCTTCGCGCAAAAATTGGCAGAAAGAATCTCCGAGTTCGACGATTACATCCAGAAGACACAGGATTCTATTCCGCTATTCTTTAGAGGTTTTACAGATAATCTTAAAAAATTACATTCAATTAAAATTTTCCCATCCAGTTGCAATTTTATTTTTGTAAAAGTGGCGGAAAAAAGGTTAAACGCATCCCATGCATGGGATCAACTAGCGCGCAGGGGGATTTTGGTTCGCGCTTGCAACGATTTTGTGGGACTGGAAAAAGATTGTTTTCTTAGATTTGCCGTGAAAAGACCTCAGGAAAATCAGATTCTAATCAATGCTTTAAAGGAAATTTTGGGCGATGGCCGCTAAAGTTCTTATGGTGCAGGGCACGGCGTCTCACGTGGGCAAAAGCGTGATTGTGACTGCTCTCTGCCGTCACTTCAAAAATCAAGGTTATCGGGTAGCTCCATTCAAAGCGCAAAATATGTCTAACAACTCTTTTTCTACTCCCGATGGAAAAGAAATTGGGCGGGCGCAGGCGGAACAGGCGCGGGCTTGCGGCATAGAACCTTCCGTCTTCATGAATCCCGTTCTCTTAAAACCGTCCACGGACAAAATGTGTCAAGTGGTGGTGATGGGAAAACCCGTGGCGGAACTTTCCGCGATGGAGTTTCAGAAATATAAAAAGAATTTGGTCAAAATCGTTCGATCCGCTCTAGATAGACTCATGCAGGAAAATGATTGCGTCGTGATTGAAGGGGCTGGAAGTCCCGCAGAAATTAACTTGAAAAAAGGGGACATCGTGAACATGGCGGTGGCCAAGATGGTTCAATCTCCCGTGATTTTGGTGGGAGACATTGATAAAGGAGGGGTCTTCGCTCAACTGGTGGGGACTTACCAGATTCTCCAACCGGAAGAAAAGAGACTCGTTAAAGCCTTTTTGATCAACAAGTTTCGCGGCGACAGGAAAATTCTGGACCCGGGACTGCGCTGGATAGAAAAAAAGACAGGCAAGAAAATTTTAGGCGTGATTCCTTTTATCCCAAATTTAAGAATCGCGCAGGAGGATTCCGTGATTTTAGAAGAATCGCACAATGGGCACAAAAACGATCAATCCAAAATTCTTGTGGAGGTGGTTCGGTTCCCTAGGATATCCAACTTCACCGATTTTGAGTCTCTCTCTAAAGAACCCGACGTTCAAATAAGGTATATTGACCGCCCTCCTCGCCACTCTCTGCCGGATCTCTTAATTTTGCCGGGCACTAAAAGCACGATGGCGGACCTGGAGTTTTTGAAAGCGAGCGGACTGGCCCATTACCTTAAACGGTGCGTCCGGGCCGAAGTTCCGTTGGTTGGAATCTGCGGAGGATACCAAATGTTAGGAGAGAGGTTGCTAGACCCTCACCATCTGGAGTCCAAGACAAACGAATCGGAAGGGTTAGGACTGGTTCCCTCGATTACCGTCTTTGAGAAAAAGAAAAGAGTGGCTCAGGTAAAAGCGGTGCACGTAGAAAGCGGCATTGAAATTGAAGGATACGAAATCCACATGGGTTGCACTCAAGGACGCAACGGCCAGAAACCTCTCTTCAAAATCGTGGAGAGGCACGGGATGGCCATTGAAGATTACGACGGGATTTCGGAGACGTCCGTGTTTGGGACCTATATCCACGGCCTGTTTGACAACGCAGAGTTCCGAAGATATTTTTTGGATCAGGTCCGTCAACGTTCGGGACTCTCAACCATTCCGCAAGCAGAGAATAAAAAAATTGCCGGTTCGCCCAACCCCTATGACGCCCTTTCTCATGTGCTCGAGAAAAACATAGATAAAAACTTTTTGGAGAAAATTCTCTGTTCGAGATGAGTTTGGTACCTTCCCTTACTGCCGGATACGCGCTCGATACTCTCTTGGGAGACCCCCAGTGGGTTCCGCATCCTATCCGCTGGATTGGGTTTTTGATAGAAAAAGGGGAGAAAATCGTGCGACGTATTTTTTCTTCCGAAACAGTTGCGGGGACACTGCTCACAGTGACTCTCGTGGCTTCTTCTTTCCTAGTGTGCAAAATAATTTTAGGAATAGCTTCCGGCTACTCATGGATTTTGGCTTCCCTCTTGGAAACCACGCTGATCTATTTTTGCCTTTCCACAAAAGATTTGGCGTTGGAAAGCTCCTGGGTAAAAAACGCGCTCATCGCCAAAGACTTGGATCTCGCCAGAAAAAAGCTTTCCTGGATTGTGGGCAGAGACACATCCCGCATGGAAGAAAAGGAGATTGTGCGAGGCGCCGTGGAAACAATCGCAGAAAATACGGTGGACGGGATTATCGCTCCCCTATTGTATGCGGTGTTGGGAGGAGCGCCTCTGGCTCTAGCTTACAAAACGGTGAACACTCTCGATTCCATGATCGGACACCGCGACGAACGATACGCTCAGTTTGGCAGGTTTGCCGCGCATTTGGACCGCTGGATGAATTGGGTTCCGGCCAGGATCTCGGGTCTCTTGTTTCCGCTCGCTTCTTTTCTTTCCGGCCATTCTTTCAGAGACTCGTTCCAATCCGCATGGTCTGCGCCTCAAACCAATACCACAATTCCTGAAGGCGCGATGGCAGGCGCGTTGGGCGTAGAGTTAGGAGGATTGAACTACTATAAGGGAATGCCCGCCCTCACCCCAACTTTAGGCGTGGGAAAAGTAGAACTCTCCATCCAAAATATAGGTCAATCGGTTCGAATCATGTGGATCTCTTCCATCTTATTTTTTCTCTTTGTGTTATCTTTAAGATTAGGCATGGAAAGGATTTTTTCATGAACCCGGCGCGCATTGTGATTGCGGGCACACACAGCGGGGTGGGAAAAACGTCCGTGACTCTAGCTCTGATGGCCGCTTTCAAAAGCGCGGGACAGGACGTTCAAGGATTCAAAGTGGGTCCGGACTATATTGATCCCAGCTACCACAAATTGGTCACTGGAAAACCGTCCCACAATTTAGATTCGTGGCTTTTAGATAAAGCAACGGTTCAATCGCTTTTCTTATCTAAATCTTCCGGATCACATATTTCCGTTATTGAAGGAGTGATGGGCCTTTTTGACGGGTTCGGCAGCCGTGAAGATACGGCCAGCACCGCTGAAATCGCAAAAATTTTGGATGCGCCCGTCCTGCTTGTTTTGGATGCTAGAAGCTTGGCGCGGTCCGGCGCAGCCATGGTTTTAGGATACCGTTCTTTCGATCCCAACCTCCAAATCAAAGGAGTACTCCTCAACAAGGTGGGAAGTTTGAGTCATTATAATTTATTAAAAGAGTCCATTGAGTCCTATACAGGTGTGCCCGTTCTGGGAGGATTTTTGAGAGAACCCAAAATCCAAATTCCGGAAAGACACCTGGGCTTGAAAACTGCGGAAGAGAACATTGAGTTTCACGCTTGTCTTGGTTCATTGATGCAATTGACAAAAAAAGACACTCAACAGCCCGGAATTGATTTGGAAAAGATTCTGAAAATTGCTCAGGATACTTCGTCGTTCCCGATCCATTCGTCATTCCTACTTCTCCCTCCGTCATTCCCGCGAAAGCGGGAATCCAGAAAAGATATTTCGGGACTAGATTCCCGCTTTCGCGGGAATGACGGAGGGAGGAGCGGGAATGACGATGGGGGCGGGAGGGACGGAGGGAGAGATGGAAATAACGATGGAAGCAGGGACAACGTTACGAAGCCTGTGAGAATTGGGATTGCCATGGATAAGGCATTCAGTTTTTATTATCAGGCGAATTTGGACATCTTGACGGAATTGGGAGCGGAATTGGCGCCGTTTAGCCCGACGAAAGATGAAAATTTACCCGAGGACTGCTCTGCACTCTACTTTGGAGGCGGATTTCCGGAACTGTACGCCAATGAATTGGAAGAGAACCTCTCCTTGAAAAATCAGATTAAAGAGTCCGTAAGAGCAGGTCTGCCCATCTATGCGGAGTGCGGAGGGTTGATGTTCCTTTCTGAATCTCTCGAAACTTTGGACGGTTCCACATTTTCTATGGCGGGCGTCGTCCCGGGAAAAGTTACGATGACAAAAAATCTGAAAAATTTCGGATATAAAGAGGGGAATGCAGTCTGTGACACTCTCATGAGCGAGAAAGGGGAAAACGTTCGAGGTCATGAGTTTCACTATTCTAAACGCAGTATCCCTACAAGCAAAGATGCGAGCGCTTATGAACTGACCCATCGAAGAACGGGGGAGAGACAATTGGAAGGATATTCCAACGATTCCGTTTTAGCGACTTATCTGCATATCCACTTCTTGACCAACCCCAACTGGGCAAAAAGATTCTTTGAAAACGCGGTTCAATATAGAAACAAAAAGGAGGTGGTGCCACAATAATTTTAGAGATCGTCTAAGGGAAGCCTCGTGAAATTCGAGCTCTGCCCCGCAACTGTAAGCGGCGACGAAAGCGATGAAAAACCACTGGCAGACGTAGTCCCGATTCTATCGGGATGAAGTAGGACTGGGAAGGTATCGCGATTAGGATGAACCGCAAGACAGGAGACCTGGCGATCTACCATTCTGTGAGTCTTATAAACTCACTGATCTTCGAGAGGGAGAAAAAATAATGAGACCTAAAACAGTCGCTGTTTTAAGTTGTTTGTTGATGTGCGCCGTTACGTTGGGAAGCACGGATGTTCAAGCCGTTACGGATGAAGAGTTTCAGTCGGTCAAGAAGAAAGTGATGGATCTGGAGAGGTACACGTTCCCGCCGGAAAAAGCGGAAGAAATTAAAAAAGTCAGCGAATATGTCTGTCCGCAGGGACACGCCTATTCCACTCCGCCGGAAGGTTCGGTCTGTCCCATAGACCGCTTAAAAATAAAAGAGAGGTTGGCCCTGATCAAGGTCAAATTAGACCGGCGGGAAGCGGTGGGAGAAAAGATCAGCAGCCTGTTGGAAGAAGAGTTTCATAAACGAGTGAACGTGGCCATGTCCGGAACAGGAATTGCGCAGCACGTTGCGGACAGCATCGAAAACTCCACCAAGAAACAAAGCTTTACCCAGGGTTCCGTTGACGTCTATCTCTTGAGCCGGCCATTGACGAATACTCTTTTCTTCGTGGACATTGAATCTCAAGGAGGAGGGGGACCCGATTCTGCCATCTCTAACCAATCGGCGCTGAATAATGACACGACGTCGTTGCCTCCCACAACTCAAAATGATCAGGTCCGGTTGCGGGAAGCTTGGATACAAAAGTCTTTTTATAAACAACAAATTCAGTCTATAATTGGTAAAATAGACGTCACGAATTATTTCGACCGGAATCGAGCGGCCAATGACGAAACCAGCCAGTTCCTGACCGGAACTTTTGTGAACAGCCCCTTGATCGGGAATCCGCCCAACGGACCCGGAGCTGTGACTCTCTGGGACAGC
>JACPSV010000060.1 GCA_016193115.1 Elusimicrobiota bacterium | reverse complement strand
GAAAATCGGAGAGATCCTGGGAAAGTCCAGGAGTTTAGGCGATCTGCGCTCCCACGTGCCTGCGCCTCTGCGTCACAGGGATTTGGGAGAGGGAGAAAAGGATGCGATCCCAGTCAAAGTTTGGTCATTGAAAGAGGGTGAAGCCTACGATCCAGAAGAACGCATTCTAGATCTGGTTTATCATTTACAATACTGTGATTGGGAATTGAGCGAAGAGGAGAAGGCGCAGGTTATCGGTGAGGATCGGGAATTTCTCAAAAAATCCCTAAAGGATTATCTCCTATCAGAATCCAGGAGCCCACCTCTGGCCCGGGAGGTGCTGGGAAATTTGTACCGATACGTGAGCCATTTGTATCTCCCTGTCAACGAAATGTCGGAACGGGCGCAAGCCAGGGATCCTCTCGTTCTGCATGTGATTCATAATCTCTTTACAAATCGTTCCGCCTACCCGTCACAATTGAGATCCGTTCTGGAAGAATTGATTTCTGAAGACGCCGAACTCTTGGCGAAACTACCCAAGTCCAAATTGCGTTCGATACACAATCCTGGAGGCGTTGTTCAAAGTCTGAACCTGTTTCTGGAGTCCAATTTGGGGGAGGAGGAGAGAAGAGAACGAGTCTTCAATATATTGGCCCCATACCCTGCCAGCGAGATTGCGGAGAAGATATTGCCTGAGATCCATGTTCCGGAACTGGAGACCGCGATCTTTGACATGCCCGATTCTGGACTTCACCAGAGGGCGCTGGCATTCAACGAAATCGTACAGGATCTGTTTCGATATCCTCTTGGTCAGATACTGCGGGAACTTCGGAAATTTGAGTGGAGGGAAAGCGATGAGAAAAGGGTGTTTGAGTTTAGAATGGTCAAAGGGATTCCGTTCTTGTTGTGGGGATACAACGCCGGAATCTGTACGGCCGACGATTTTGATCTCTGGCAGGATGAACGGTTCAAACTGTTGGCCATTGTGGATAAAACAAGAAACGAGATTGCAGGTTCTGTGGAACTGTTTGAGGTCGAAAAGGATGGAAAAACTTATTTGACCGTTGTTGGAATTCAGCCGACCGTGAGTATCCTTTCCCAAGTTAAAGCAAGCGATCTCTATCCCTTAATAGAAAAAGCCTTGATCCGGGCGGCCAATTTAGGAGGGTATGCCGGACTCTACTACCCTACGGACGAGCTGATCCTGTCTAACCGTCCTGAAATCCTGTATGAAGTTAGGAAACAGTACCCGCGCATGCGCAAAATCACTTTGGAGGCGCCCGTGGAATGGAATAAACATCCTAAACCTTACCGGTTTCAGGAGGTGTATGAAGTTTGGATGAGGCCGGACTCACCGGAGATCGCGAAACAGTTCAACAGGGCTCAAGCGCTATTAGAAGCAAGTGAGTATGGCGCCGCCGGCGATTTGTTTTGGAACCTTATCCCGCACGATTTGAATCTTGCGGTCTTGCCGACAGCATGGCGCTCCTTAGGACAATGTTTGGCTTGGCAGGGCAGGTATGCGGAGTCTGCCTACGCCTATCGGTTTTCGGACGCGCCTCAGGGCGCAGACGTGGCCCTCTACAAATTTGAGAATGCGCATGCCGTGGAAGGAGCTTTTAGAGTGATGGGGGATATTTTGCTTCAATCGAATGAGTCAGAAATAGATCCAGATCTGTCCGATATGGATCTGAACGTTGTGGCAGAAGAAATGAAGATATTCTTTGGGCAGGCTTTTTCCCGGATCCCCAACAAATCGGCCAATCTTGCAAAAGCTTTGAATTACATGGAATTTTTGGTTTTGCTAGATCTATTAGATAGAAGATTTGGCGAGGATATGGAATATGCGGATCCGAAAGACGTGGCAACAATGGTTTTGCGGAGCATCCAGCGCCATTTGAACGAACTTGTGGAAATTACATATTTGGTGGACGATACCAGGGACGTGGATCATAGAGAGGATCCCCAATCTCTCTTTTCCAGAATCATGGAGATCAGCCACGCTAAAACAACTATCCGTGAACGTTGGAGCGAGTATTTCTATGGCTATTTTGCCTGGCTTGGCATACTCACGGATCCCAAGATCAGCTCCCGATATTTGCTTGAAAATCCGGAAAGGATTGGCGACATTCTAAGGGAATATCCAGAACTCAAGTACGTTCTGATCCGGTCCTTTTTAGTGTACTACTCCGCACTCTCCAAATCGGAAGATGATCTCCGTCAAAGGTTTCGGCAGTTAACGGAGAGCGGTCCGGAAGCTGTGCGGAGAATTGTGCAAAACTTGCATTCCCGATCAGTCCCCATTGCGGAAAAGGCGATGGATTGGCTTTTGGGATTGAACGTGACGGAAGTGGAATCTCAAGTTCAACAGAACTATTCCGTCCACGATGGGTCCGGCGAGCAAATTGGATATGAACCGATTCCGTATGATCTTCTTCTCCAACTCTTTCAGAATATCCATTTAGAATCCGGAGAAGTCGTGTACGATTTAGGGTTTGGTTATGGGAGATTCCTGATCTATGCGGGTTTGGTGACGGAATCCAAACTGAAAGGGGTGGAGATCGTGACGGAACGGGTGGAGCATGTGCGTCAGGCCGCCCAACGTTTGAATATTCCCATGGATCTCCTATCCGGGAATGTCTTGGATCGGGATCTGAGCGATGGAGATCTCTTCTTCATGTACAATCCATTTTCGGTGACGACGCGCGTTAAGGTCCTGGAAAAATTGAGATGGTTATCCAAAGAGAAGAAGATAAGAATCGTGGCCATGGGTGACACATTGAATAAATTTATCGAAGATTCCCAGAGCTGGCTAAAGCCTGTTCTGCGAATAGATCATGGCGTACAGGACGTGGTTGTCTACGAGTCCGGCCAACCCGATGAGTTTGGGACGGATGAAAAATCCGAGACGATTCAACCCGATCTGGTCACGGCTGTGCTAGGCATGAGCGTGGATCCGATTCAATCTCCGGAAAGAGTTTCCGTGGCGCAAGCACTGACTTCTCAGGGGATAAGGCCGGCGCTGTTCTCATTCGTTCCCCAGGTAGTCGAGGCGCTTTGGAATTGCGGTCTATTCTCAGATGAAGTACGGTGGAACACTTTGACGCGATCCGTTCAGGGAAACGTGGTTCAAACACTCCGCTGGCAGTTTGGGGAAGAGGCCGGACATCTGGCCGATAGAAACGGCATGGCGCAATCCGTGCTGGGTGAAAACCCGTGGGTTCGCGGCTATCGGTCCGAGAGCATTCATCTCCTGAGCGTCCTCCAATCCTGGAGTCAGGGAGAATTGCAAGGAAACCTATCATCCGCGCCGGTGTGGAGACATCCTCTCTGGGCGGTTCAGGGTGGGACTACCCTTGTGGCAAAAGCCGCAGGGAAGGTCGTGAAAGGGAATAGCGCTCTATTTTTGACCGAGGACGTTCTGGAGACGGTTTCCGGAAACTTAGGCGAGGTCTTGCCTGACGGTTTGCTGCGGGAATCCCCTCTGACTATTGTCCTTACGGAAGAGAATTTAAGTTTATTTGCTTCGCAGATCAAGAAGATGGTTTCACTGTATGGCGCGGAGAGGAGAGAGATCGAAGTGATGCTTGTTTCGGAAAATCGTTCGCGGGGGAGATGGAAGAGGGTTCCAGAGATAGAAAATGTCCGGTTCCGCAGACTATACCATCGCAAAAAAGATGGGAAATATGATTTCGAGGATTTCAGGGACAAAAACCGCTTATGGAGTCGCGCCCTTGTACTTTTACAAACTGAGGGAGAATGGTCTCTGGGCGATCTTAAAGAAGAAGTTGTGGAAATTTCTATACGGAACTGGGAGGAAACGCGTTCGAAAATAAGTTTGGACTCGACGGCGCAGAATCGAAAAAAGATTCAGGTCCTTACCTATTCCCAGTAGATTTTTGATTATTTGGAGCTTGTGAAGGATCGGAAGATGTAGGCGGCCATGAGAATGCCGATGATGGAGGGGACGTTAAACCTAAATAGGCAGCCGAACGTGACTTCGAGGAGACGTAAGTCCAGGGTGGTGGGTTGGAGACCGGCGGAGATCTCTTTGGAGAAAAGATCAAAGATCATCCCGTCGGGGAAAACGTGGCCTATGAATCCGCCGATAAAACTGCCCAAGAGAGCGCCGACAACGATGATCAAGACTCCCGTCAACAGACCTTTTGTGGATTCCATTCTGCGCGATCTCCTTTACGATACGGATTCGTCCATCCACTTCAGATAGTCCGGGTTGCCTTGAACGATTTCCAGGGCAATGACTTCGGGCACCGCATAGGAGTGGATTGTCTGGATTCTTTTCTTCAAAGCTTCAAACTTTGATTTTTTTGTTTTCCACTTTACCTTTCCACCAATAACGTGAGCGGATGGAAGGGAGCTGATTCACACAGGCCGCCAGTCTCTCCTTCACAATCGTTTTAGAAATTTTATCCGCTTCCTTTCTGTTGGATGCGGTGACGAATACAACGCAAGCGGAAGTCATTGTCTGAAAAGTCTATCAAAAAGAACGTTCACCATGCAATTTGATATAATCATCTCCTCCGATGACCGAGCGAAGAAGAGATCGTTTAAGGGAGCGGTGCCGGGATCAAAAGGTGGATGGGTATTTAACTTTTGATTACTCGGACGTTTTTTATTTGAGCGGGTTTCCTTCCGAAGGGTGTTTTCTGTTGGTGAGCCGGGGAGGAGACTTTCTTTTTTCTCCGCTTCTGTTAGCGGAGCAGGCCCGTTCCATTGTGGATCGGAAACTTTCGGTCGTTACATCGCGGAAACTTCTGAAATCTTTGGAGAGCGCGGTGCGCAAAGACGGCCTGAAAAAAGTGGGATACGATTCTGCCAAGGTGACTGTCTCCCTCTTCAAATCTTTTTCCTCCGGCAAAGGGATGCGGTGGGTTCCTCTGGATGGATTTGTCCTGAAACAAAGAATGATTAAGGACGAGAACGAGATCGAACTGATTTCCCAGGCTTGTCACGCCACGTTTGTCTCGCGGGAATCTACGTTTGGTCTTTTGCGGGAAGGACAGACGGAAAGGGAGGTTGCGCGCGCGTTAGAAGGTCTGTTTTTCAAGGCCGGAGCTTCCAAAACCGCATTTGAGACAATCGTTGCGTTCCAGGAAAATGCCGCCTACCCGCACCATGTGGTTTCCGATAAAAAACTGTCTCCGAAGATGGCGGTCCTCATGGATTGCGGCTGCGCCTTTGGAGGATACCGGTCGGATTTGACGCGTACGGGCTTTTTTGGTAAAATCTCCAGCCAATTCCAGAAAATCTACGGGATTGTGAAAAAATCGCAGTCGGTGGGTATGGCGGCCGTGCGGCCGGGCGTGACCGCGGGAAAGATAGATTTCGTTTGTAGAGAAGTCATTCGCAAAGCGGGTTACGGCGACTATTTTGTGCATGGCACGGGGCACGGGGTCGGTTTGGATATTCACGAGCCGCCGCGTTTGGGGATTGGTTCGAAAGAAGTGTTGAGAGAAGGGATGGTTGTCACCGTGGAGCCCGGGATCTACCTGCCGGGAGAATTTGGAGTGCGCATCGAAGATACGCTTCTGGTCACAAAAAACGGATGTGAGGTTTTGACTCAATGATTACAACGGCTGATTTTAAGAATGGACTGGTCTTCGAAGAGGGGGGGCAGGTCTATCAGGTGATGTGGTTCCAACACCATAAACCCGGCAAGGGCGGGGCGGTCATGCGCTCTAAAATCAAAAATTTAAGAACCGGTTCCATCATCGAGCAGACTTTCAAGTCCGGGGAAAAGTTTAAAGAACTTTCCATGAGCCGCAGAAAAAAACAGTTCCTCTACGGCGACGAGGGTAGCTGTCATTTTATGGATGTGGAAAGTTATGATCAGATCGCGATTCCCAAAGAGAAAATCGGGGATTCTCTGAAATTTTTGAAAGAAGGAGTGGAAGTTGTGGCCCTCTATTTGGAAGAAGAATTCTTGAATTTGGATCTGCCTGCTTCCGTAGAGCTCAAAGTCACCAGCACGGTTCCCGGCGTTCGCGGAGATTCGGTTTCCAACGTCACGAAACCGGCTACGGTGGAAACGGGCGTGGAGGTTTTGGTGCCATTGTTCATCAAAGAAGGGGATTCGATCCGAGTGGATACACGGTCGGGCGAGTACGTCTCGCGCGCGTGACATGAATTCGGGCGAGAAGAAATCCGAACAGAACGCGGAATCCTCAGGGCAGGGGAAATCGTCCTCTCAGGTTCCGGGACCCCAAAAAGGACAATTGAAAGAGATCCTGAGTTGGATGGAAGGGACGGATTTGGAGTACTTGCAGATTGAGAAAGACGGGAAAAAAATTCTTCTGAAACGTTCTGTCCACGCTGTCCTCAGGAATCAAAGAGTTTTACCTTCCGAGACGGACGCGCCTAAAGAAAAAGAGGCGGAGTCCCCGGCCCAATATTCGATCCGTTCCCCGATCGTGGGACGATTTTATAGTTCCATGGGGCCAGACCGTCCGTCCTTGGTTGTGGAAGGCGGAAGCGTGACCGCGGGCCAGAAAGTCGCGATCGTAGAGGCGATGAAAATCAAAAAAGAGGTTTTCTCCGCCTATACGGGGAAAGTCACCCGTATCTTGGTCCGGGACGGAGACCCCGTCGAGTACGGGCAGGAACTTTTCATTGTGGAACCGAACGAGGAGAGTTCAGAATAGGTGTTTAAGAGAATTCTAATCGCTAACCGCGGCGAGATCGCCGTGCGCATTATCCGGGCCTGCCGGGAAATGGGGATTCAGACGGTCGCGATCCATTCCGAAACGGACCGGGAAAGTTTGCACGTTCGCGCGGCAGACAAAACGATTTGCGTGGGGCCGGGTCCCGCGGCGGATAGTTATCTAAACGTGCCCAGCATTATTTCAGCTTGCGAAATTTCCGGTTCGGACGCGGTTCATCCCGGGTACGGGTTCCTTTCTGAAAACGAGGATTTTGCGGAAGTGTGCGAAGCGCATGGATTGACGTTTATTGGCCCTTCCAGGGACTCCATCGCAAAAATGGGCAACAAGATTGAAGCTAAAAAAATCGCCAAGAAGTCGGGCGTGGAACTTATTCCCGGATCCGAGAATGGGGTCAATCCGGACGATCCCAACCTATCAAAACTGGCCCGCAAAATTGGATATCCCCTGATCGTAAAAGCGGCCGGAGGGGGCGGGGGAAAAGGCATGCGGGTTGTGACTCACGAGGAGGCGCTCCTCGAGATGGTGCGGCTCGCTTCCAGCGAAGCCAAACTCGCTTTCAGTGACGGCAACGTCTACCTGGAAAAGTTTATTGAGGAGCCGCGCCACGTTGAGGTGCAGATTCTTGCGGATAAAAAAGGGAAAGTGGTTTATCTTCCGGAAAGGGATTGTTCCGTCCAGCGGCGGTACCAGAAACTGATTGAAGAATCTCCTTCCCCGGCCGTAGATTCCAAGCTAAGAAAAAAGTTAGGGAAAGCGGCTCGCCGGATCGCGGAAGAGGTTGGATACCATACGGTCGGCACGATTGAGTTTCTTCTGGACAAAAAAGGCGACTTTTATTTTATGGAAATGAACACAAGGGTTCAGGTGGAACATCCGGTGACGGAAATGTTGACGGGTTTGGATTTGGTCCAGTGGCAGATACGGTTGGCCGCGGGAGAAACCCTGGATTTCGATGAGGACGACGTGCGCTTGTGCGGACATGCGATGGAGTGCCGGATCAACGCGGAAGATCCGGATCACGATTTCGTGCCCAATCCGGGCAAAATTGAACACGTGATCTTTCCCGGAGGTCCCGGAGTGCGCGTGGACAGCCATATTTTTTCCGGGTACACGGTGCCCTCCTACTACGATTCCCTTTTGGCAAAAGTGATCGTTTCTCACAAGGATCGGGAGTCCGCCATCACTCGCATGCGCAGGGCTCTGGGCGAGTTCCAAATCGTCGGCGTCAAGACGACCCTCCCTTTCCACGAAAAAGTTCTGGAACATGACGCTTTTCGCTACGGAGATATCACCACCAACTTTATCGCAAAACATATCTTCGGAGGCGAACGGTAATTGGGGACAGCGCCCTACGGGCGCTGTCCCCAATTTGCCCGTAGGGCGCTGTCCCTAATGAAGAAAAATTATAATCGAACTGTTCTCTCAAAAATTTTAAATAAAGCGCGGGGAAAAAAGAAGATCGTTTTCACCAACGGCTGTTACGATCTTTTGCATGTGGGGCACGTGCGTCTGCTCCATAAAGCCAAACAGTGCGGCGATATCCTGGTGGTGGGAGTCAATTCGGATCGTTCCGTGAAAGCTCTGAAAGGGCCTTCCCGACCCTACGTGGGCGAAAAGGACAGGGTGGAGATTTTGGCGGCTTTGTCCGCGGTGGATTATGTGACCACGTTTTCGGAAAAGACGCCGGAGAAAACAATTGCTTTGTTGAAACCGGACATCCTGATGAAGGGCGCGGATTACCGTGTGGATCAGATTGCGGGGAAAGATCTGGTTGGAAAAGTGGTTCGGTTCCCGTTGGTGAAGGGTCAGTCCACCACGCAGTTAGCGCGGAAGATCGCGCGGGTTCAGGGGTGAAGTCGGGTTTCTCAAGATTCGGGCGGAACGTCACCTCTTGGATCGCCTGACAAGAAAATTGTACCCGAATCTGGTGGCTTCACGCAATAGCAGAGAAGACCGGGGCCGGCAGATTCCGGAAGGAGGGCGGGGGAACATGGAAGCCATTCTCTTTGCTAATTTTAGACGGTGTGAAGAATCGTTGCGTTGTTTGGAAGAGTACGGCAAATTGTTTGGCCCACAAGGTTCTCAGTTTAAAGAAATAAGGTACCGAATCTACGATTTGGAACAAAGAGTCTGCCAGAAAATTCTAAAATGACCATGAAAAATCTAAGTTCTCAAATGGAATCGCGGGAATTTTTGCGAGAAAAACTGTCGCAGTCCAGACTCTACTGCATTACGGCTAAACCAGCGGGCCTCATGAGTATTCCCAAAGCGGTTGAATCAGCTTGCAGGGGCGGAGCTGACGTCATTCAGCTGAGGGAGAAGGATCTTTCCGCCAAAGATCTGATCGTTCTGGGAAAGCAGTGCCGCCCAATCTGTCATGAGCAAGGGTCCCTTTTTATCGTGAATGACCGTTTAGACGTGGCGCTTGCCTGCGGGGCGGATGGCGTTCATCTGGGTCAGTCCGACATTCCTTTACGGGACGCGAAGGAAGTGGTCCGGCGTTTTTTTCAGTTGCGGTACGAGGTGGAAGAGGCGCCGTTTCTGATAGGGGTTTCGACTCACTCGTTGGCGCAGGCCCTGGCGGCTCAATCCCAAGGAGCGGATTATGTGGGTTGCGGTCCTGTTTTTTCCACGCCCACTAAACCGGGCGTTGCGCCGGTGGGGTTGAACCTTGTAAGACAGTACCGGGAAAATTTAAGCGTTCCTTTTGTAACGATTGGCGGAATTGACGCGTCCAATATCGGCCAAGTCATGGCTGCCGGAGCCCGTTGCGTTGCGGTTGTGAGAGCGGTATTTGCTGACGCGGAGATTGAACAGTCAGCCCGAAATTTGAAGTCCAAGTTAACACGTGGGAACGAAACAAACTAAATCATTTCTGCCGCGCGTCCGCGTTTCCGTGCCCGCCAGTTCAGCCAATTTGGGGCCGGGTTACGATGTTTTAGGCGTGGCCTTAAACCTGTTCAACGACGTCGAGATTTCTTACAAGAAGCCAAAAGGAAATTCTGATTTTTTGTTGAGAGTGGATGTAGAAGGGGAAGGAGCCGATTTTCTGCCGCGGAACGAAAAGAATCTGATCTGGCAATCGGCAAAAAAAGTTTTAGATCTGGCAGGTTTGCGAAGAAAGGGACACTTTCACTTGAAAGTGCATAACCGCATACCTCTTGCCCGAGGGTTAGGTTCCAGCGCCGCGGCGCGGTTGAGCGGAGCGTTGGCAGCGAATGCTTTGGCTAACGATTTTTTGTCGCAACAGTCTCTTTTGGATCTGACGGCAGGGTTGGAAGGTCATCCCGACAACGTGGTTCCGTCTCTGGTCGGAGGTTTAACCGCGAGCGCTTTTGTAGGTGGGGAAGTCCAGTTTGTGCGGCTCCGGCCTCCACGCGATCTCCGAGCGGTGATTTGCGTGCCGGGGTTTGAGTTGTCCACACGCTCAGCGCGCAAAGTTTTGCCGAAAAGAGTTGCGCATGCGGATGCGGTGTTCAATGTTTCCCGTGTGAGCTTATTAGTTGCGGCTCTGTGCGCGCGCAACTATGACCGTCTGAAAACGGCGATGGAAGACCGCCTCCACCAAAATTACCGCAAAAAGTTGGTTCCGGGACTGGAACGTGTGATTCAAAACGGGTACCGGGCAGGGGCGCTGGGCGTGGCTCTTTCCGGGGCGGGGCCTTCCGTCATTGCCTTTACGGACTCTTCCCGAGCCGGGAAGGTTGGAGAAGCGATGCGACGCGGTTTCTTAAGCGCGGGTCCTGCGGCGCAAATTTTGATATTAGATTTTAACCTTAAAGGAGCTCTCGTCCGTTGCTGAAAACAGTGGTCATGAAGTTTGGGGGCTCTTCCGTAGCGGATACGGACAAGATCTTGCGGGTGGCTCAGAGAGTTGTCGCCAGCAAGAAAAAGGGGAACCATGTGGTGGTGGTGGTCTCGGCGCCCGGCGACATGACGGACGATCTCTTGCAGATGGCGGAGAAAATCACGCGCTTACCGTCGGAGAGGGAACTGGACATGCTGCTTTCAACCGGCGAACAAGTCTCGATCGCTCTCCTGAGCATGGCGATCCATTCTTTGTCGGTGGACGCGGTTTCACTGACCGGTCCGCAGGCCGGCATCCATGCGGATGCGAACCATACGCGCGCCCGCATCACAAAAATTTTGCCGTCTAAAATTCAAGAGGAACTTTCCAAAGGAAAAGTCGTGATTGTGGCTGGGTTTCAGGGGATTAACCCAAACCAGGATATTACCACTCTTGGGCGGGGCGGATCGGATCTCACGGCGGTCGCTTTGGCGGCCGCGTTGCGCGCGAGTTCCTGTGAGATATACACGGACGTGACCGGCGTCTATACCACGGATCCGCGTGTGGCGCTCAAGGCGCGGAAACTGTCCCGCATTTCCTATGATGAGATGTTGGAGATGGCAGGGGCGGGCTCGCAGGTGATGCAGGCCCGTTCCATCGAGGTCGCCAAAAAGTTTGATGTGGAACTGCAGGTGCGGTCCACGTTTTCCGAGGAAGAAGGCACTTGGGTTGTGAAGGAGGTTAAGAGAATGGAAGAGGTTGTGGTGTCCGGAATCGCTTTTGACAAGAATCAGGCGAAACTATCCATCGTAGAAGTGCAGGATTCTCCCGGCGTCGCCGCCAAGATTTTTGGCGCTCTGGCGCAGTCCCGAATCAATGTGGACATGATCATTCAGTCCGCGGCTAGAGACAGGGCCAACAGCATCTCGTTTACCGTAGCTCGGACCGACCTCAAGAAAGCGGTTCCCCTGCTGCAAAAGGTTAGCCGCGAACTGGGCGCAAAGGGAATTGTCTGCGAAGAAAAAGTGGCGAAAGTGGCGATTGTGGGCGTCGGCATGAGAAGCCATCCCGGGGTCGCAGCCCAAATGTTCCAGACTTTGGCGGATGGCAAAATCAATATCGAGATGATCTCCACATCCGAAATTAAAGTGGCTTGCGTGATCAAAGAGTCCAACTGCGACCGCGCGGTCCGGCTTTTGCATCGCTCTTTTGGGCTCGATTACGACAGCAAGAAGAAATCTTAAATTCCATGAGCAAAAAATTGAGTCCTGTTCGTTTGTTTGATACCACGCTGAGGGACGGAACCCAGGGCGCCGGGGTTTCCTTGTCGGTCGAAGATAAGCTCAAGGTCATGGCGGCGTTGGACCGGTTAGGAGTCCACTACATCGAAGGCGGGTGGCCGGGATCGAACCCCAAAGACGAGGTCTTCTTCCATGAAGCGAAACACTATCCTTTCAAGTG
>JACPSV010000178.1 GCA_016193115.1 Elusimicrobiota bacterium | reverse complement strand
GTGGTCTCTTCCGTTCCGCCGATAATATCTTTGAGCCAGTGTTTATACTCTTTATGCAACGTACCAACCACGTCGGCGCCGTCGTCCATTGTAATCTGGGGACGCAAGGCGATCACGGACTGAATGTGACTATAATAGGTTGCATTGTCCTCTCCCTTAATCGCGAAGACAGGAATCTGAGAATCTTCGACTAAAGAAGCCGCGACGTCGTCCTGTGTGGAAAGAGGGTTGGATGCGCAAAGAAAAACTTCCGCCCCGCCCGTTTTGAGAGTGATCATCAGGTTTGCCGTTTCCGTGGTAACGTGCAAGCAACATCCTAACCGGACTCCTTTCAAAGGTTTCTGTTTTTGAAACCTTTCGCGGACAAGCCTTAAAACGGGCATCTCCCGCTCTGCCCATTCGATCCTTTTTTTGCCTTCAACGTGAAGCTGAATGTCTTTGATATGGTATTTCAAATTAATTTCTCCTTGCTTTATCGTTATCGTTTTACCGCATTCTTTCGGACTCGCGGCGGAGCAGGTCGGCCTTGTCTGTCCTCTCCCATGTGAACTCCGGTTCAGGCCTGCCGAAATGGCCGTACGAAGCTGTCAGTTTATAGATCGGACGCCGCAATCTCAAGTATTCGATGATTCCGCGGGGAGTCATGGGGAATATCTCACGCACGAGTTTTGTGAGCAGTTCCGAACTGACTTTTCCCGTGCCATGAGTATCCACCATGATACTGACGGGATCGGCCACGCCGATCGCGTAAGCCAACTGTACGGTGCACTGACTGGCGAGGTTAGCCGCCACAATGTTTTTGGCGATGTAGCGGGCCATATAGGAAGCGGAACGGTCCACTTTTGTCGGATCTTTTCCGGAAAAAGCGCCTCCGCCGTGAGGCGCCCATCCGCCGTAGGTGTCCACAATCAGTTTTCGGCCGGTCATGCCCGTATCCGATTGTGGTCCTCCAACCAGAAACTTGCCTGTCGGGTTCACATAATATTTTGTTTTGGAGTCTACCATCGTTTTAGGGATGACGGGTTCCACAACCGCTTTGATGATTTCTTCCCTTGCTTTCTGGGTAATTTTTTTCCCGGACTTGTCCAGGATATCTTCCGTATGTTGACTGCTCACGACGATCGCGTCCACGCGCAGGGACTGATGGTCATTGTACTCCACGGTGACTTGCGATTTTCCGTCGGGACCCAGGTAAGGCAGTATCTTTTTCTTGCGAACGGTCGCTAACCGGCGTGTCAAACGGTGAGCCAACGTGATGGGCAAAGGCATGAGTTCGGGCGTTTCATTGCAGGCGTAACCAATCATCAGCCCTTGATCTCCGGCTCCTCCGGTATCCACTCCCTGAGCGATGTCCGGGGACTGTTTGCCGATCGCGTTCAGAACGGAACAGGTTTCATAATTAAATCCGTATTTAGGGTGGGTATACCCAATTTCTTTAACGGTTTTCCGAACCAAGTCTCCGACTTCCACATATCCTTTGGTGGTGATTTCCCCTCCCACAATCACAAGTCCGACCGTGACAAACGACTCGCAAGCGACCCGCCCCGTCGGATCCTGTTTTAATACTTCGTCCAAAACTGCGTCTGAAATCTGATCACAGACTTTGTCCGGATGACCTTCCGTTACAGATTCTGATGTAAAGAAATACTTACCTTTGCTCATGCCACCTTTTCCTCCTCTTAATGATATCCTGCTAGATCAAATCTTTGCTTAAACTCAAAATGGCTCCGCCATGATAAGAAACTTCTCGGGGAACTGTTGCATCTTTGCCAATGATGCAACGATCCAACCGCGCTCCTGCCCCAACCTTGACTCCATCCCACAAGATAGATTGGCTTAAAACGGAGCCGGATCCAATCTGAGAACGGTGACCTACAATTGTGTGAGCGCCTATTATAGCATTTTTGCCTAAAAAGCAATCGTTTCCTATGAAACAGGGCGCGTGCAGACGAACGCCTCTTTCCATCCGGCAATTTTTTCCTACCCAGACATTGGGACGCACTTCCGGAGCGTCCGGACGGGTTCGGATACCTTTGTTCAGGACGATCGTTTGCGCCTGTTTATATTCCGCCAAAGTTCCTATGTCTGTCCAATATTCCTTGAACTCAAATCCGCACGCTTTCTCCGTGCGGATCAGTTGAGGCAGGAGTTGCCGTCCAAAATCATAAAATTTTCCGGAAGGAATGCGTTTCAGAATTTCTTTTTGAAACACATAGATGCCCGTGTTCACGCGGTTGGAATAGATTTCTCCCCAGGACGGTTTTTCAATGAAGTTTGTGATTTCATCTTTTTTGTTTAGAAGAGTCACCCCGTACTCAAACCGGCTTTCCACTTTTTTGAGCGCGATCGTGGCTGCGGCGCGTTTCTTGCGGTGGAACCGTAAAAGACTCGTAAAATTGATATCCGTCAAACTGTCGCCGCTCGTGACCAGAAAGTCGGAATCGGAATCGTTCCGGAAAATATTTTCCGCTTTCTTTACTCCACCGGCGGTCCCCAAAAGATTTTTCTCCGGAGAATAGTGAATGAGAATCCCATAACGGGAACCATCTCCAAAGTAGGACTGAATCACGTTAGACTGGTATCCCAGATTGATGACCACTTCCCGAATGCCGTGCCGTTTGAGGTTTAGAAGCGTGTATTCCAGAACGGGTCGGTTTGCGACGGGCACCATGGGTTTAGGCAGGGTATAGGTGAGAGGTCTCAGCCGAGTTCCTTCCCCCGCGCACATCACCATTGCGATCACTCTCTCACCTCCCGATTGAAGCTGGAATCAAGGCCGCCAGTTTCTCCAGAGATTTCCGGGCGAGGTCTAGACTAGAGAATTCCGCGTAGGTTCTCAAGAGGGGTTCGGTTCCGCTGGGACGCAGGAGTACCCACGACCCGTCTGACAGGACAATTTTGAGCCCGTCCAGGGTTCTCATTTCTCGCACAGAAAGTCCCAGCCACTTGTCCGGAAACCTTTTCTGCATTTCTTGAGTAAACGCCGATTTGTTGGGGATAGGGCGGGACAGAGGAATATCTTTTCTTAAATAGAAGGAGTTCCCATATCGTTTTTGCACCTCTTTCAGGATTTGGCCGACGGATCGGCCTGTAGCGGCCATCATTTCCAGGATGAGAAGAGAAGAAAAGAGTCCGTCTCTTTCGGGAATGATGCTTCCCGGTCGCGTGGACTGTTTGGTTTTGCTGAACGCGTACCCGCCGGACTCTTCCCCGCCGATTAAAACAGGTTCTGCCAGCATCTTTTCCGCGATAGACTTGAACCCGACCGGAACTTCTTCCAACGGGCAGTTGTAATCGCTCGCGATTCGTTCCGATAGAAATCCAAGAGAAACAGCCTGAACCACTTTCCCTTTAAGTTTTTTTTCCGTGAGAAGGTAGTAGAGGAGCAGAGCAAAAACCTGTTGGGGCGTACGGTAGGTTCCACTTTCATCTACGATTCCCAGACGGTCACCATCCCCGTCCAGAGCAAATCCCACATCCGCATGAGATTGGCGGATACGGTTTTTCAAGTCGCCCAGATATTCTTCAATGGGTTCCGGGTGTAGCCCGCCAAAAAGCGGGTCACTACCCTGATGCAACGGTTCTATCTCAAGGGGATGAGAAAAAGATCGGAAGAAGAGTTCGCTTAAATAGGATCCGGAACCGTACAGCGTATCGAAAACAATCTTGATTTTCTTTTTTTGAAAGAGAGACACGTCCACATGCTCTTTCAAATACTGTAGATAGGAAAGGAATAGAGGAGAATCGGAAGTTTGTGAGGGTCTCGCCGGGACTGAAAGGGATAGAGAGGCGGAGCCATTGGTTGTCAAAGAATGCAGTTTCTCTTCGATTTTAGAGACAGTTTCAGGGGCAATGGACCCGCCAAAAGAACCTTTGATCTTGAATCCCAGATATTGAGAGGGGTTATGGCTGGCGGTGATCATGATACCGAAGGGAGATTTCTTTTTCCATGTGACAAAGGAAAGAAAAGGAGAAGTCACGGGCTGAGAAAGCAGATGAGGGTTAAAACCGTTCCGTTCTAAAACGGCGGCTGCCAACGCGGCAAAACTCCTGGCTTGGAACCGGTGATCGAATCCCACATAGATCTTTTGTTTCCGGGATTTTTCTGAGTCGAACGCTTTGGCTACGGCCTGAGAAACCAGAGAAACGTTCCGGTAGGTATAAGTTTCTCCGATCACGCCTCTCCATCCGTCCGTCCCAAAACGAATCTCCGGCGCGGAGACGGGAACGCCGGATTTATGAGATTCTGTGGTAATCATCTTGGAGACGAACGACGTCCTCCACTTCTGGGGTCGAGACCTCAATCAGAATGACGTCGCCGTATTGGGCAGTCATGCGGTGGATTGTTTTAGGAGGAAAGTGAACGGAACTTCCGCTTTTCATCTTCTTTTTTCTTCCATTTTTTTCCAGCATGTAAGGTCCCTGCAGAGTATACAGAGTCTCTTCCTTTTTATTGTGGTATTGCAGGCTCAGACGGTGCCCCTTGCGAATGTACAGAAGTTTACCCACGTATCGCGGCGTTTGCGCGAACCATACTTCTCTACCCCAAGGTTTGCGAACTCTTTTCATTATCTGACTATTATAATTGAGAAAAGGGGGTGAGTAAAGAATGGTCACCAATTACTTTAGAGTTTTTGACGGTAGAGTGGCGTCCAATCCTAACCCTGTTGCCGACAATACAGTTCTCCAGAATACAATCGTCTCCAACGGTCACATGATCGAGAAGGACACAGCGCCGAACGACCGTGTTGGCTCCGATAGCGCACCCGTCCCCTAGAACAGATTCTTCGCTGATCTGGGCGCTGGCGTGGATCGCGAGCTTGATTTTGATTTGAGAATCGCGAACCGTCGCTTTTGTTTTCCGGCGCATATCTTCGTTTGCCTGGAGGTATTTTTCGGGTGTGCCGATATCTATCCAATACGTTCTAGGAGAGGCGACAAATCCGTAAAAAGGAATCTTTTCGGAGAGAGCTCCCGGAAAAAGTTCCCTTTCCGTCGAGAACGGTTTGCCTTTAGGAATCCGGTCCAGAATCTCTTTTTCTAAAAGATAGATGCCGCCATTGATTAAATAGGTTGGATGGTTGCTAGAATTGGAGGGAGAAGGTTTCTCAATAAATTGGGTCACTCTCTGACGGGAATCCAATCGTACAAGTCCATAGGAGGAAGGGTCTTTCACGGGAATTAAGGCGATTGTCAGAAGGGATTCCTTTTCTTTGTGAAATCGGATCATGGAACCCAGATCAAGGTCGGTCAGGACGTCCCCGTTCATCACAAAAAAAGGAGAAGAATCAATATGTTTCTGGGCATTCTTGATGGCTCCTGCGGTGCCCAGAGGCCGAAATTCTCTCGAACAGACTAGACGAGTTCCTTTCCTGCTTTCCGCTTTCACAAAATTTTCATAGGGTATCAGGGATTCGGAGGTACACAAGAAGACATCCCGAACAGAATGTTTTCTTAAGGAGGAGAGAGGGTAACTTAAGAAAGGAAGATTGGCGATGGGCAAAAGAGGTTTGGGAGTGTAGAGCGTGAGAGGACGCAACCGTGTTCCCAACCCTCCCGTCAGGATCAATGCCTGCATGGATCAGTAGGCTCCTCGTCCGCCGAAAACAACCGGAACTGTTTTCAGCAGGATTCTCAAATCCAGACCCGGAGACCAGCTTTCCAGATAGTAGATGTCCAGACGCATCATCTCTTCGTAAGGAAGGTCTGCCCGACCGCTCACCTGCCACAATCCCGTGATCCCGGGCAGGATACGAAAACGTTTCTTCGCCCATTCCGGGTTGCCGGCGGCTTCCTTTAGTACCTGCGGTCTGGGACCGATCAGACTCATCTCCGCTTTCAAAACGTTCCAGATTTGTGGAAGCTCATCCAAACTAAACTTTCTTAAAAACTTCCCGACTCGGGTGATGCGGGGATCCCCTTTCATCTTGAAAGCGGGACCTCCGCGGAAACTGTTCAAATTCCACTGATCCAAAAGAGACTCCGCGTTTTCAAACATGGTTCTAAATTTTAAGCAGTCGAACCTCCTTTCTTTGAATCCCACGCGCTTCTGTCTAAAAAATATTCCCCCCTGAGAGTCCGCGAAAATCAAGAATGAGATCAGGAGGAACGGGAAAAAGAAAAAGGAAAGAATGAAGATGCAGACTGTTACGTCGAAAAGGCGTTTCACGCAGTACCGGAACCCATGCAGGCTCAAAGGTTTCAGGTGAAGGATCGGAATCCCTAAAGAATCATCCACGTTAATCTCGCCGAGTCTCATCTCCAAAAGGTCCGGCAGGATTTTGATCTCAATTCTTTTGTCTTCGCAAATGTCCATCAAAGACTGCAAGGACTCCAGATTGATCAGTTGCCCGCAGATGAAAACCTCCTTCAAAAATGGGTCCTTCTGGACTCTTTCCTGAACCTGATCCAATGCCTCCAATGGAAAGTGTTGGATCGTTTTGTGAGGATCCTTCTTTAGAATTTTAGCCACGGCTTCAGCGCTTTTTCCTTCTCCGAGCACCAGGATGGTTTCGGGAGGAAGTGTTCCGCGGATCAGGGCGCCCACAATCAGTTTGATCACTTCCCGCGAAAGAAAGGTCAGAAGGATGGAGAGGAGACAACTCAGGGCAAGCACGAGCCGGGAATATTCATAGGAACGGTACAGAAACGTGGCCGAGAACATGAGGAACGCGGCCACAATTGCGCTCTTCAGAATGGACAGGAATTCGTTAGCGGCGTCCGATGAATTTCTTTTGTAAAGGCGACCCCAAGTAAAAAAGACGAATATCCACAAAGGAATCACGATCCTTAAAGCTTGTTGGTATATCGTCCAGGGCGGAATTCCTTTGGTCACGGGAAAAAAGTTCAGAAACGGCGTGAAATAAAACCGCATCTCGTAGGCGAGATAGAAGGAGAAATAGAGAACAAGACTATCGGTAAAGAGCAAACCGACTAGATTGATCCATCGTTTCAGCGCATGCATAAACCCTGATTCTAGGAAATGTAGCGGCTTAAATCAAAGGTATCGCGAGTTTTGTTGAGGATCAGTTCCGTGATTTCCCGCAAAAATCGTTCTTTAGAAAATTGCAGGGCTCTTCCCCGGATCGTTGGGACGTCCCATCGCCGGGTTTGAAGTTTTTGCAGGCCTCCCAAAAAAGATTCAACGGTCGGCTCGTTAAAGAAAATTCCCGTTTTTTCTTCGATCACCGTTTCGCAGGCGCCTCCTTTGCGGTAAGCGAGCACGGGTTTCCCGCAAGACATCGCTTCAATCGGCACAATGCCAAAATCTTCCTCTCCTGTAAACAGGACGGCTTCACAACGTTGGTAGTAGTCTCTCAGTTCCGTCTCCGATTTCCAACCCAGAAATTCGATGTTTTCCTGTGCCCTGTTTTTAAGTTTACGGAAGTCAGGTCCGGACCCGATGATTTTGAGCGACAGTTTGGAACGGTTAAAAGCTTCAATCGCAATGTCAATTCTTTTGTAAGGAACAAAAGCGGAAACGATCAGGTAAAATGGAGAGTGGGTCGCGTCAGAAGTTTCTGGACCGGGAATATAGAATTCCGTATGGACCGGAGGATAAATCACGTCCGATTCCCGGCCATAAAATCGGCGGATCCTCTCCTGAACATTGGTGGAATTGGCGACGAAATGGTGAACCCGTCCGGAACTTTCTCGATCCCATCTTTGTAAGGCAGGACGCAGAAGCCGCATGGCATGGCGCGTGAGGAAAGAAGAGTTGCGCGCGCCAAAATAATCCTCATACTGGTCCCAAATGTATCGCATGGGAGTGTGGCAATAGGAGATGTGCAGGGATCGGGAAGAGGGACGGCACCCTTTCGCCACGCAGTGGCTTGTGGAAAGAATCAGATCAAATTGGGAGAGATCGAACGATTCGATCGCTTTGGGCATCAAGGGAAGAGTATAACGGTACTTTTTTTGGACGAAAGGCAAATTTTGCAGGAAGGAGGTGTGAATCGGATGCTCTTCAATGGTTTTGGAGACAGATCCCGGAATATGGATCAACGTATGGATTGGGGCGCCGGGAAACAAGGAGCAGAGAATCTCCAATACTCGTTCTCCCCCGCGCATGCCGGTCAGCCAATCGTGGACAAGCGCGATTCTGGGTTCAGAGAGAGGCATAAATTTTTTCTGTTTCCCGAGCGCATTTCTCCCAGGAAAATCTCCGGATATTTTC
>JACPSV010000177.1 GCA_016193115.1 Elusimicrobiota bacterium | reverse complement strand
CAACTGCTCCCCTTCGTTCAATTGGAGCAAGTCGGACCTAGGTCCGGAAGGAATCGCAAGTTTTCAAAAAGATCTCGGCAAGTTGGGATACAAGTGGATATTTATCACGTTGGCCGGCTTCCATATTGACGCTCTTGTGGCGGACGAGATGGCTCACACTGCCGAAGAGTACGGGCCTCTTGCGGCGGTCTCTGAATTGCGGGAAAGGGAGTTGCGCGCCAGGGCGCCCCAAGTGGACGACTATGTTCGGCTTTTGAAGAGCGGGGGCATAACGGTATGGAATCAGTTGGTGATCAAAATTAAGAACCCCGAATATTCTTTAGATGCAGGGGCGATGAAGACGTTGCAGGGTATGAACTTCGTCGGAAAAGACGGCCAATTGGATCCGATCGTCCGCACCCTTGTGGCAAGAATCATCCAGTCTGATTCAGATCAGTCCACTTTGATAGGCGCCGGCAACATTCCCTATTCGTGGGTGATGAGCTGGAAAAAACCTTTGCGCAGTATCCGGTCCTTGATCAACTGGGGAATTTTGTGGACCAAAGAACTCAGTCACTTGGCGGCAGCTAAAATCTTGAACCTGCCGGTTCTGGACTTCCGTGTGGGCAAGACAGAAGGTAGGGTACGGGTTGATGTGCGGAACGCCCCTAGGTGGAAACAGATTCTGTTCTCTGCGTCCGATCCTCTGTCACAAATTGGGGTGTCCGTAGGTTTGGTTGCGCTGGGAGCGAACTTGATCGCTCGATCCAATGGGATAGACCTATCAACTCTCGCATCCGTTGGGACATTCGCGTTAGCTTACTGTTTCGGCGTCTCCGCCACCGTGGGTTCCTCTCACGATTGGCGAGAAGTCTGGGGACGTATGACGGGCAAGAAACTCCTGTCCTTTCTGGTTGGACACGCGGGATCGGAAGATTCCCATGCGGACTTGAGAAAGACTATCCAACAGTCCTACCCGCTCGGGTCGGATTCTATCCTTTATGAGGTGGAAGAAGTGGGAGAGCCGGTTCCTGTTCCGGGCGTAAAAGAGGTGAAACTTTCCGCCGAGATGGAAGAGTCGGTTGCCAAACATCTGGTCCAACATATTGCCGATCTAACCATTGCTCATGCGCTTGCCGCTTTCAACGCGTGGAGATACGCTGCTAAAAACAGCAAGGTCGGAAAATTTGGAGACAAGGTGGCCACCATCGAGTTAAATGACGCTTACAATCTTCTTCCTTACGTGCTGGAAGTTCAGACTGCGGAAGGAGCCAGAGATGAAGCTGACACGGTGGAAGGAAGTTACGGTTTGGCTCTGTTGGCCCGGAATGTCCCGGCTAAACTGCGTATGGCAAACGATCCCGTGGAAGTGACGGAAAGATTACAAAGAGAAAATTATATGGCCAATATCTCCATCGGGGCCTATGCCATGCTGGATGTTTATCGGGATCTGGGCATGACGCCGCCTTCCCTGATATTGCCCGACCTTGTGTACATGTTTGGGGTGGTGGGTCCGAAAGGAAGCGGAGTGACGATGGATATGCCCGCAGAAAATTTCGTCAGGGATAACATGGTTAGGGTTGCAAGAGCGAGAAAAAAGCAACCTCACCAAGTTCGAGTGACGGGCGTTCTTTTGAGAGAACGGCACATGAGTATTCTCAATTCTGCTTTCTCCGTTCTGGGAATGAAAGCAAATGTCCTGGCAAGTTTCCCTGAAGAAATCCGAATCTTATTTTCCGAAAGAACAGAGGATGGGGTACTCTATTTCCCGAACAAAAAGAATGTCACGGCATTCAAAGATTTCATTAAGAAAAAAAATGGAGGTCAGGTTACTTTTAAGAACTCAGACGGAGGCTCAATCCGTATGGTAACGGACGGAGACCTCATGCCGGTCATGGATATCGTAAGAAATAGGGCCGATATTTCTTTTGGCGCCGGCGGCACAGCGGAAAGCATGAGCAAAAGCCGCATGGGATATCAGGGCATTGATTTCCAAGGAGTGATCATTTCCAACGCGGCCACGAAAGACGGGAATCCAGACGCTCTGCAGGTGACCGATCCTAATGCCCGATACATTACGGTCCAAAAAGAAATTGATGCTGTGAAATCTGCCGGACTTGCGTTTGAGAGAGGAAGAGCGCCTGGGTCCAACGCCACTGCCATTCGGGTTCCAACGATATTCACTAAAGATGCTCTTACAGGAGGACCGGCCAACCTGACGGTTGTCGCTTCTGTGCTTGGGAACAAAGAAGGTTCGCTTGAGGATGTGGGTAGAAATGATTATGTCACAGAACTTGAAGAAATTAAAATCTTGGATCAAGGCAGGCGGGTTCATATCTCTCTCATGGTAGTGGAACCTTCCGGCAAAACCTATGTCGTGACAATCACTTTCAAAACTCGTTTAGGCGAGTACCTCGATGGATTGAGTCAAACAAAAGATCAACATGAATCCGTGTCTCTACATCTCAAGGCTGGACGGCTCTATGGAGACCTTAAGATGTATGAAGAAGCAGATAGACATTTTAAGTGGGCTGCGGAAAAAGCGTATATGTTGGGAACGGAAGCCAGCGCGAGCCACAAATTGGCGAGTGGACTTGCCTTATATTACAAGGGAATGAAAGAAGTTTTAGATTCGCAGGAACCGAATCTTGATACCGCCCAAAAATCGTTCCAAAGAGCCGCCGAGAATGGCTATTCAAAAGGTCTCATGATGCTCGAGGTATTAGATCCTAAAATAGGTCAACCCGTCGAGACCGCAGAGTCCTATGTGACATTGTCCAAGTTGTTAGGAAAAGTCCTCAAATCACAAGGCGAGGAAAGGCAGAACCACGTGAACCGCCTTCTCATCTGGATCGCCAACGGCGCAGCCAGCGAAACGGACTGGGACGATCTGAGAGTTCTCCTCATTCGTTTGGCCGGTCTGCCGGACGAAGTTCTCTCCGACGCGGAAGCGGGCGCCATTATCCAGAAAATCCTGGCGGCGTCCCTCAAAAATCCGAAATTTGGTTTGGTATCTCATTCCCTTCTCCGACGATTCGCCGACACAAAATTTGACTCTCCTCCTTTTGTCGCCATGGTAGTCCATGTTTTTAACGAGCGCTCCACCCGTCTCGCCAACCTCGGTCTCACTGCTCGGGCGATCGCTCCGTTTGAAGGCGGAGTTCTGGCGGCGGATGAGAGCGAAGGCACAGCCGGTAAACGTTTGACGAGCGTCGGGTTAGAGAATACGCCGGAAAATCGCCAAAATATGCGACGGATGATGCTCACCGCTCCCGGCCTTAAATCAGCCGGAGTCACCGGGGTCATACTCTATAAAGAGACATTGGACAACACCGATGCGGGTGGAAATAATTTAGTTCAGAAACATTTGATTGATCAAGGGATACTTCCCGGCCTTAAGACAGATTCCGGGTTAGTGGATGATCCTGAGACGGGAGAAAAGGTTCCCAACCCCAACAGTTTAACGAACTTGCCCGATCTTATCACAAAAGCCCAGTCGGCTGGAGCGGTATTTACGAAGTGGCGTACAACCACACGCGCTCAGAATCCCAGTGAGGCGATCATGCGCCGGAACGCCAAAATGCAGGCGTGGCAGGCCAAGTATACCCAAGATTCAGGGTTGGTGCCCATGGTAGAGCCGGAAGTGGTATTTGACGGCAGCGATGGTACGCCGGCGGACCATGATTTAGAGGCCAGCTATGTCTCCACAACTCGGATGTTAGAGATTGTGTTTGAAGAATTAGGGAAAGCCGGAGTCCTGTTAGGCGGGATGGTGCTTAAGACAAGCATGATCCTGGCTGGTAAGAAATCTCCGCATCAGACGGATTCTGAAAGAGTTGGGTTTGTGACTCTGATAGGATTGCTCAAAACCGTGCCGGCGGAAGTTCCAACAATCGTATTTCTTTCCGGCGGACAAGCGGACAACCAGGCCACGGAAAACATGGACGCGGTGATCCGAGCCAGCCAAACGCGGTTTGAGGAAGCGCGTGACGCGGCGGTGAAAGAGCTGCGCGCGGAAGGGAAAACGGAGCGCGCGGATGTTGTGAAAAAACTCAAACGCGCTCCTTGGCAAATCTCTTACTCCTTTGGACGCGGTCTGCAAGCCCGCGCTCTGAGAGCGTGGGGCGGCAAGGACGAGAACTTTGCGAAAGGCCAAGCCGAGATGTTGGCGACGGTCCGCGAAGTGAGTTGGGCGCGGCGAGGGAATTTGCAGTCCTATCGTCAACAATTGGAAAAGCAAGGACGGAGAGGGCGCTCTATTCGCGCCCGTCGAATAGTCAAGGAAGGTGCGGAAGGCGATGCGGAGGGCACTGCAAATCGGGAGGGTGGAACAGAGGATGGTGATTCAGGAGCCGGCTCCTGGTTTAAGTATGCGGGATGGAAACTCCATGTCGCGCCGTGGGCGGAGATTGCGATTGCTGTTCTGGTGGGAGACTACTTTGGAGCAGGATGGATCGCAGGTCTCATTGCCGGCGCCGTCTATCTTGCGCCGCACAGGTTTATCCCAGAAAGTTTGGGAGGCAACCCATCCGCGTTGAGAAGCTGGCAAGTCTGGGTCCTAACCGCGGTCACAGTGAGTTTAGGAGCGCAGGTAGACGCCAGCGGGCTTGTACAGGCGTTGCTCTCTGGTTCCGTGCTCGCTTGGCTCGGCTCTTCGTCCTCATGGTTAACCCTGATTGTGCTTGCAGGCGTTGTGATCGCTCACTTTGAGATCAACAAGCTGGATGTGGAAGCCCAAGTTCAACAGATGGTTCAGTCTTCAGAGAGTTTGGTCACTGATCTACAGAACTTGCGGAAAGAAAAAGGGGCAGCGCTCGCGGCCGGCCTTGAAAGGGTCAGGACTTCCGTCAATTCTGAATCTCTGAAAGTTGATTCTATTAAGAGTGTCCCAGAAAGCAGGCGTGCGGTAGGACGGATTCTTGCCATTCAGGCGGCTCTTAAAGAATCGGATCCCGCAAAAGCCCACTCAATCCTGAACAACTTCTTTAAGACCGATTCTGCGGCAAATTTGTTGCCAGAAACCAAACCCTTGACCACTGCGTTTGAAGACGAATGGCGTCTCTTGCCGACTGAGAGCAGGTTCGCCAAAACCGCAGATCTTGTCTCTCCGCTCTTGAGTGAACGGATGCGTAAAAGAGCAGAAGAGCTTCGCAGCGAGTTTGTGGCAGGATATGCCGAAGGTCTGGGCGTCGTAGCGTACGCGACTCAACCCGAATCGGATCGTCTGGGCGAATCTCACGAACTGGACTTGACTAAGACAGATACGCTGATCATAGATGTTAGCAATGCTGATTCACCGGTTGTGCTGGCATGGTTGGTACGCGCCGCAAGACACATCTCTCAAGGCGGTTGGGGAGAGGAGAATCAGGGAGTTCTGCTCACTTCCAACGATGAGCAAGCGATAGATGCCATGCTGTCCAAACGGGAAACTGTCCTGGAAGCGAGCAACGATAAGGAAACTTGGACTGCGTTCAAGACAGCGATGCAGAATCAAAAAGTTCGTAGGTTGGTGGACGATAGCCACAATGGTCTGATCAGTAAAGACTATATCGGGAGCTGGCTCTCGGTTTGGGGCTGGTCGCCGGCAGGTCTCCTCTTGACTGACGATAATGACCGCATCATAGATAGCTTCACTGCGGAAATTGAAGTTGAGTGGCTGGAGTCCAATATAAAAGCCCGCAGAGCCGGTTCGCTTAAGAACTTTACAGATAAACTCAAATGGAACAAGATAATCCTCATCAATATTGGTTAGAGCAGTAATAAAATCATAGAAATTATCAACATCAAACTTATGGAGATTTCGACTGACCTCTTCGATAATCGTGCGGCAGATATAGACCTTATGTTCTTGAGGGTGTTTTAAGAGGCAAGAAAGAAGGTCTACGCTTGAATTTTCTTTAGAAACACCAAAGGCAAAAATATACTCGTTGGAATCAAGAATGAGCTGCAAGTCTTTTTTTCCAGAGATGCTCTCTTGTTTTTCTTACTTTTTGGATAATTTCTTCCTTCGAAAGCGAATCTAAAGGTGAATGTTGACGGCTCAACCTCTCTCTCGCCTTTCGTAAAGAGTGAGTTGCTCTCTCTACATCGGGCTTTGTTTGAATTTTTAAGCTTGCTGATTGTCGAGTAGAACTCATATTCATCTCCTCCTATTAAAAAGATACCACAAAAACCCCATTTCTTCAAGGGTGCGGTTACAAGGTTTCTTATTCTTATAACTCGCGGAAACGGTTGGTGAGGGGCATGCGGCGGTCTTTGCCAGAGGTCATTCTACGTCCATTTGAGTTGAACCATCTTTTTGTGAACAACACAATCCCGCAAGTAGAGATTAATTAGATTTTGGTAGGGCATTCCAACTTTTGAGGCATTGGCCTTGAAATACGAAATTGTGTCCCTGTCTACCCTCATGGTAATTGGCTGTTTGAGTGACTTAAGATAAGGGTTACGCTGCCCTTTCATATTTTCAAAGTCATGGTTTTTTTCTTATCCTAAAGGACGAGAGTGAGACTTCGTCTCCTCCAGTAACATCCAAGGTAAAACCATTTGGTCGCTGAAGCTCGGTCATAGTGGTTTCTCATCATATCGCCTCGCATAATTTTCTCCTGTGAGATTGCTTCTTATGCCGCCAAATCAAACTCAATACATTGATAGTCCACGATCGGCGTTTTAACGGATCTGCCCGCGATTTTTTGTTCTTTTACACGCAGCGCGCCAACCTTTTCAAAGAAAAGAATTATCTTGTTTAGGTTTGAAGTATCTAAACCGCAAATCTTTGCGAGCTCATAAAGAGATTTTGGTTTGAATGTTAGAACTTTTGAAAGAATATTAATGTTTCTTGTGAATAGTTCAAAGTCCTTGCGGTTATCAAAGGAAATCTCAAAATGGGGCTCTCCTGATTTACGCATTTTTACCCGATGGTAGGCGCTCTTGAAGTCTTGTAGAGCATCTTCAGCTGTTTTTAGTGAAATCACTAATCGTTTCATATTTTTACCTCCAAATGTTCAAATACCAACTTTTTAAAATCTTCAATTAAACAATTTATGTTAATGAATGTATAGGGCAATTCCCTTTCATCCAAATGAATATGCGGGCCTTTGGGATGATGATTGTCCATCAGTACACGGCGTTTCGAAACCAGATCTATCAGAATCATGCTATAACGCGCGCCGTCTTCATATTTCGTCGATTTTTCAACTTCTTGAATTTTCATTTCCAAAACATACCGTTTTTGAAGATGTGCCTTATGCCAATAGATGAGGCGCGCTTTCATGGTATATTTCGTCGCTGAAGCTCGGTCATGGTTTTTTTCCAATAACATCCAAGGAAAAACCATTTCGTCGCTGAAGCTCGGTCATATTGGTTTTCCTGTACCATTATAGCACAACAAGGTATATTTTTAAACCTATTTTTTCAGACCCTCTGGAGCAAGACGCATACTGGACAATACATAATATATCATGTATAGTAACTCCAGATTAGATAGAAGAATGGTTAAAATATAGCGGAGGTAATTAAGCGATGAAAACAAAAAAGCTCTATTTTGATGATTGGCTAAAAGAGCAAATGAAAAGCGCTGAATTTTCAAAAGCTTATAAAGAGGAAGATATTCGCGCGAGATTAGCTGTTAAAATCGCGGAAACGAGACAAAAAAAGGGGCTTTCTCAAGGGAACCTTGCAAGAAAATTACATACGACCCAACAAGCAATTTCTGATATAGAAACATTTAAACACTCAAATCTAACAATTAGCACATTACAAAAAATTGCCCAAGCTTTAAATAGTCAGTTGGTTATAGATTTTCGTTAAGGACTACCTAAAAGCAATCACGGATGGAGCCCGAGAAGCGCTCATCCAACTGATCCAGGCTTAATTGTTAATTCTTATTCTTAAAACTCGTGGAAACGGTTGGTGAGGGGCATGCGGCGGTCTTTGCCAAAGGATTTGGGAGTGATTTTGATGCCGGGCGGGGATTGCCTGCGCTTGTATTCGTTTCTGTCAATCATGCGGAGGACGCGGGTGAGTGTCGGTTTGTCAAATCCATACCGAATCAAATCCGGTACGCTCTTGTCCTCTTCGATATAGCGTTGGATGATTGTGTCCAGTAAATCGTAGGGCGGGAGAGTGTCCTGATCTTTTTGGTTCTTCTTTAGCTCCGCCGTGGGAGCGCGCCGGATCGTGGATTCCGGGATTCTGTTTTTGCCGTCTTTGGAGTTCGCGTAACGGGCGAGTTGGTAAACTAAAGTTTTAGGCACGTCTTTAAGGACGGCGAATCCTCCCGCCGTGTCTCCATAAAGTGTGCAGTATCCCACAGAGATTTCCGACTTGTTCCCCGTGGTCAGCACCAGTCCATGGAACTTGTTGGAAAGGGCCATCAAAATGTTTCCGCGAATTCTGGGTTGAAGATTCTCTTCCGTGACGTCCGGTCGAGCGCCTCGAAAAACAGGGGAGAGCGATTCCAAGTAGGATTTAAATATTTTTTCGATCGGGATTTTTAGAATTCGGATCCCGCAGTTTTGAGATAACCGAACCGCGTCCCGGTACGTTCCCTTGGATGTGTATCGGGTAGGCATTGTGACTCCCCAGACTCTTTCCTTTCCTAGGGCGTCCTGCGCGATGCAGGCGGTCAGAGCCGAATCAATCCCTCCGGAAAGTCCGACGATTGCGGTCTGAAATCCGTTTTTTTCCATGTAGTCCCGTGTGCCCAGAACCAAAGCTTCATAGATTTCTTCGATCTTTCCCATCGTTTTGTTGCGGTTGTCCGGACCGGAAACGGGTTCCAACCGACCCGATTCCGAACACTCAAACACAGAGCATTGAGTGTCCTCGGCAAACGATTGGGCCAAAAGTTTTAGGTTTCCGTCCGCGCCCAGAACAAGACTTCTGCCGTCGAATAGGAGTTCATCTTGACCCCCCACGAGATTGACATAGACCAGAGGCGTCTTGGTTTGGCGGATCCGCTTTCTAAAAAGGGACAGTCTGTCTTTTAATTTTCCCGCGTGGTAAGGCGAGGCGGATACGTTGATCAGAATCCTGGCTCCCATCTTTGATTGTCGAAGGCAGGGATTGTTTGCGCCCTCCTGCCAGATATCTTCACAAATGCTCAAACCCACCGGTATTCCTTTTATATAGAAAATGCCGTCGCGGGTTCCCGGTGTGAAATACCTTTTCTCGTCAAACACCCCGTAGTTGGGAAGCGATTGTTTGGAATAAATCATTTGAATTCGGGAGCGGCCCAGCACGGCCGCAGAATTATAAACGTTCTTGCCTTGAGTATGGACAAATCCCACTATGGCCGGAGGCGACTGAATCGTCCGGGCAATTTTTTGGATTGAAGACGCGTTCTCTTTGAGAAAAATGGGTTTCAAGAGAAGATCCTCCGCGGGATAACCAGCCAAAGCGCATTCCGGAAAAACAACCAAATCCGGATCATGACGCGAGACGGCACGGCGATAAAAATCTAAAATTTTTCGGGAATTCCCCCGCAGATCACCAACGGTTGGATTGATCTGGCAGAGAACAATTTTAATGGTCTTCATGGGTTTAGAATCAAGTCGGCCAGTTTTTGCGCTGCTAGGCCGGGGGACATGGGACACTTCTCATAAGATTGACGCATCCTCTTCAGGGTCTCTTCGGATTGTACCAATTCTTGTATCGTTTTTCCGATTTGGTTCGGGAGGTCGTCCGATTCCGGGATGAGAAAAGCGGCGCCTAAATTTTTTAAGAATTGCGCATTTTTCGTCTGGTGGTTTGCCGTGGCGTGCGGGTATGGGATCAGGATGGCTGGAGTCTGTGTGGCCACAAGTTCTGCTACCGTCGTGGCGCCTGAGCGGCAGACCGCAATATCCGCCTGAGAGTAACAGTCCGTCATTCGATAGACATAATCATGGATCGTGGCTTGAACCTGCACGGCGTCGTAACTTTTTTTCAGGAAGAGAGTTTCTTCCTTGGAGCCGCTGATGTGCAGGAACTGTAAAGAGTCTTTCATGTCCAGAATTTGCGGCAAGGATTGAATCACCGCCCGGTTGATGCTTTTGGCGCCTGCGGAACCGCCAAATACAAGTATCCTCAACCGATCCGAGGAATTCGATTTGAGGCGAGACCGCTGAACCAGATCTTCCCGGATCAAGTTTCCGGTCAGTATGGTTTTGTTGGGATTGAAATAATTCATTGTTTCAGGAAAACTGACGGCCACTTTTCGCGCGAATAATGCGCCAAACCGGTTTGCCCACCCGGGCGCGAGGTTTTGTTCGTGTACGACAATGGGAATCCTTTTGAGAGCTGCGGCCAGAATCACAGGCGCCGTCGCGTAAGCCCCAAATCCCACTACCGATGTCGCCTGAAATTGGTTGAGAATCTTTAAACTTTGAAAGAGGGCAGATCCGTTCTGAAACAACCCTTTCAGGCGACGCGTGAAAGATTGTCCAAAAAAAGGCGATGCCGTAATGCCGCAGTAAGGGATCCCTTCCTGTTCCAGAATTTTTTTTGCCATTTCGTTTAGATGGACCACCAGAAGAATTTCAGATCCCCTTTTTTTAAGTTCCTGGACCAGAGAGATGGCGGGATAAAGGTGCCCCCCCGTGCCGCCGGCTGCGATCACCAGTTTATTTCGCATAGCGGGAGATGTTCAAGAGGATGCCCATGCTGGAGAGAGTCATCAGAAGCGAGGAACCGCCGAAAGAAAGGAAAGGCAGGGGCAATCCTTTCGTGGGAATGCAACCGCTCACCATGGCGATGTTCAGGATCGCCTGGTAGAGGATGGAAAGAGTGATGCCGCTCGCCAGCAAACTGCTGAACAGGTCTTTCGATTTTCCCGCAATTCTAAATCCGGTCTGGGCTAGAGAGCCGAACAGAAGCAGGATCAGGAAAGAGCCTAACAAACCTGTTTCTTCGGCAAATATGGGAAAGACAAAGTCCGTGTGGGGTTCGGGAAGGTACAAAAGTTTTAGACGCGAGTTGCCTAGTCCGGTTCCCGTGAGACCGCCGGAACCTAACGCCAGAAGAGACTGAACCAGTTGATAACTGCTTCCTTGCGCGTTTTCCCACGGGTTCAAGAAAGCGAGTATGCGTCTTCTTCGGTACGGTTCTGCCCAGGCCGCGATCATAGCCAAGGGTGTTCCCACGGCAGCCAGAGCGCCGAGGTATTTCCATTCCAGACCGGAAATCAGAAGCAGGGATATTGTCGTTAGTCCGATCAATACCGGAGTGCCAAAGTCCGGTTGCACAAATATCAGTCCGGCAAGAAGAGAAATCACAATCAGCAGGGGAAGAATACCTTTTGAGAGTTGGTTCAGTTTACTCCTTCTTTTGTCGCAGTAGTAGGCGACAAAAAGGATGATCACGATTTTGGCCAGTTCCGAGGGTTGAAACCCAAATCCGCCTAGTTTCAACCAACGTTTCGCGCCGCCCACTTCCCTGCCAAAAAAGAGCACGGAGACCAGAAGAATCAAAGTAAGCAAGAGCAAAGGTTTGACCCAACCTTTGAGTTTGCGGTGGTCATAGACCGTAAAAAAAGAAGCGGCGGCAAGTCCCAAAAATATCCAGATCAAGTGACGCCAGAGAAAGTAGGTGGAGCTGCCGAATTTGTCCAAAGCGTAAATGGCGCTGGAAGAGTAATTGGCCACTAGACCAACGCCCGTCAACGTGAAGATCAGGGTCATCAAAAATGGATCCGGAGGGTACTGTAATTTCGTGTTCATTAGGGACAGCGCCCTATTTCCCTATTGGGAAATAGGGCGCTGTCCCTAATTTCCCGTTTGAACTGGCGGCCGCGGTCTTCAAAGTTTTGGAACTGGTCGAATGAAGCGCACGCCGGAGAGAGAAGCACAATGTCTCCCGGGGCCGCTTTTCTAAACGATTCTTTCACGGCGCGGGATAACGTGCGGCTATCGTAAAGATCGCAGACTCTACCCAGATCGGAACGAATTTTAGTCGCGGCTTCCCCGATCAAAAAAATACCTTTTACAGGGATATTTGCGGACAGGATTAGTTCCCGAATCGGCTTGTAGGAGCTGCCTTTGTCTTCACCGCCCAATAGGAGCCACAAGGGCGCACGAAAAGAAACGATCGCTTTGAGAGTAGAATCCACGTTCGTGGCCTTGGAATCGTTGACGTAGGTGACGCCGTTGACCGTTCTTACCTTTTCCAGACGATGCTCAACTCCCGGGAACCTGTCTAAAGATTCTTGGATGGCGCGTTTGCCGATTCCTAAAGAGAGAGCGGCCGCGATCGCGGCGCAAGAGTTTTCTATGTTGTGCAGACCCGGGAGATGACGGGGCGGCTGGAACGCGACGGGTTGCGATTTTTTCAACCGAGCCAGGATTCTATTTTCTGCGGGATCCCACCAGACGCCTGTTTGCAGAGGCGATCGAGTGGAAATCCAAATCACTTTTCCGCAACTCTTCGCGGCCATCTTTCTGCACCACGAGTCGTCCCAATTTAAGATCGTGAAATCGTTGGAAGTTTGGTTCAAAAATATTCTTTCTTTTGCCTGGGCGTAACGACTCATGGTTTTATGGCGTTTGAGATGGTCGGGGGTCACGTTGAGTACCACCGAGACCTGCGCGTGGAATTTGGATATCCCTTCCAATTGATAGGAAGAAATTTCCAGGACAGCTGTCTGACACGGCCTTTTGCGAATCGCAAGATCGCAGAGAGGGTTTCCGATGTTGCCGCCGACAAAAGTTTTTCTCCCGCTTCTCTTACAAATATCTCCGGTCAGGGAGACGGTCGTCGTCTTTCCGTTGGTGCCTGTTATGGCGATCCTGTTGGGAATCGCCGCCAAACGAAAACCCAGTTCAATTTCGCTCCAGACCGGTATTTTCTTTTTTCTGGCCGCTTGAAGGACCGGCAGATTCCAAGGCGCTCCGGGCGAAACAATGATCAAATCCTGTCGGAGTATTTTTTCGGTATGGGATCCCAACTCCGCGAGAAAGTTTTTCCGTTTCAGAAGAGTTTTCGGACAGTTTTTTTTCTCCAGTTCGCTGCCAAACACTTTGGCACCGGTGTCCAGAAGGAGACGCGCGGCAGAAAGGCCGGATCGTCCCAGACCCAGGACGGCTACCGAAGACCGGGCGAGAGTTCGTCGGAGAGAATGGCCCAAGAGAGAGTCCCATTTTGTCATGGACTTCGGTTATCGGAGCTTGAGAGAAGTCAGAGCGATCAAAGACAACACAATGGATAGGATCCAGAAACGGGCGGTCACTTTGGGTTCCTGCCATCCGCACAATTCAAAATGGTGGTGCAGAGGCGCCATCTTGAATAACCTTTGGCCCCGGTAACGGTAAGAGGCGACTTGAATCAGAACGGAAAGGGCTTCGATCACAAACAGGCCGCCCACAATGACTAAAATGAGTTCCTGTCTGATGATCACAGCGATCACGCCCAACGAACCGCCTAAGAAAAGCGACCCTGTGTCTCCCATAAAAATTTCTGCAGGGTAACAGTTGTACCAAAGAAACCCTAAACTGGCCCCTACAACCGCTGAAAGGAATACGGCGAGTTCCCCCGCGCCTGCGACCGGAACGATGCCCAGGTACTGGGAAAATTTGGCGTGACCTGAAAGGTAAGAGAACAGGGCATACGTCAGCGCGGAAATGGCCAGAGACCCAATCGCCAACCCATCCAAACCGTCCGTTAAGTTGACGGCGTTGGAGGAACCGACAATCGTGATCAGGGCAAACAGGATATACCCTGCGCCCAGATCCACAAATAAATTTTTCATGTAAGGGATATTCAGTTGGGTTCGGAATTCCGCGTTGGGAGGGTAAAAAAAGAGGTAAGAGACAACTCCAATCGCTAAACTCATTTGAGCCAATATCTTGAGAGCGGGAGACAGTCCGCGCGGTTGACGATCCCGATTTTTCCATTTGAGAAAATCGTCCAAAAATCCCAACCCGCCCAAGAATGTAGAGGCTAAAATTGTAATCCAGATGAACCGGTTGTCCAGACGCGCCCAGAGAAATGTGGATAGGAGAGTGGTCATCAGGATCAAAAGGCCCCCCATCGTTGGGGTTCCCGCTTTCCGGAGGTGCGTGGGAGGACCCTCCTCGCGGATGGGTTGGCTGACGCGGCTGTTTTTTATGGCGGCGATGAACCGAGGAGCGAATAACCAGGTCAAAACCAGAGAGGTCAAAATTGCCGCTCCCGACCGGAACGTAATATAACTCAATACGTTGAACGGAGAGAAATGGAACTTTAGGAACGAAAGGTAATAGAGCATAAGATTTTAAGATGAGTTTTTGACTATTTTTTCCACGATTTCTTCCAGACGCATGCTGCGCGACGCCTTAAAAAGAATCACATGGTCCTGATTCGCCAGAGGCTGAACAATTTTTAGCAATTCTTTGCGATCCTTGGTATAAACGGCTGTCTGATTTTGAACGGGCTGGCTGCATAAATAGTCGTAAATAGTTTTAGTCTCGTTACCAAACAGGATGACATTGGAAAGGGGCAAGTTTTGGAGAAGTTTTCCGATCTCCAAATGCTCTTTTTGCGAAAAGGCGCCCAGTTCCAGCATGTCACCCATGACGACACATTTTTGCCTGTTGGGAAACGATTCGGCGAAACTTTCCAGACTGGATCGCACCGATCCCGGGTTCGCGTTGTAAGAGTCGTTGACAATCAACCCGCCCCCATTGAACTCAATCATTTGGAATCGCAGGGGCAGTGACCGGAAATGTTTGAGACCTTCCTGTATGCGCCCGATTGGAATTTTTAGAAACAGGCAAGCCGCGATGGCAGCCAGAGCGTTCAGAACATTAAATTTTCCAAGAACCGGTATCTCGCATTCAAACTGTTCCCTCACTTTGCCCGGAGGTTCCTGGTGAGTCACGGTGAATCTGGTTTTGTTGGCATGGAGAGAAATATCCGTCGGGTAGACGGAAGATTGGTTTGAGAACCCAAAACTTTTGACGTGACATTTGGGCGGGACCCGGGATCGCAAAAAGTTGAAGAAAGAATCGTCGTGAGGAAGCGCCGCGCAGCCCTCTTCGGGAAGAAAGGGCAGGCTTTCCGATTCTCCTTGCGCGATTTCCTTCAAATCTCCAAACGTTTCCGAATGTTCTAAACGGATATTGGTCACGACGGTGACTCTGGGCTCGACCAAGGCGGAGAGTTCCTGAACCTCCCCTTTTTTGGAACTTCCAATTTCAAACACGCCATAGGTTTGTTCCGGCGACATGTAGAAAATGGACAGGGGACATCCAATTTCATTGTTATAGTTTCCGGGACTGAAAGCGGTAGGATACCCGCTTCTTAAAATTTGCGCGATCATTTCTTTGACCGTGGTTTTTCCGCAGGATCCGCTCACGCTGACTCGGCAGATTTTTGAGCCGAATTTTTCCCGATACAGTTTGGCCAGGAGTTTTAAGGCGTTACGGGTATCGCTGACTTTGATGATTGTGGGAAAATCGTAGAGCTGAACGTTGAGACTTTGCGGGATCTCGGAAATAAAGCAGAGTGAAACCCCTTTGCGGATGGCTTCATTCAAAAAATGGTGTCCGTCAAAATTTTCGCCTTTCAGAGCAAAGAAGAAATCGCCTTTCTGAGCCGTTCTGGAATCAATCGAGATCCCCGAAGGGGGCCAGGGAACATGGGAAGTTTGCGTTGGGAAATCCGTCGTGTGGGGAGGAGTCAACGTGATGGCCGGATCTCCGATCACAAGACTTCCCCGCACCGCGCGCACAATTTCAGAAACGTTCAGCGGCAACATAGAAATTTTTTGGCAAGTTCCCGATCGTCCAAATGGACGGTCGTGTCTTTGAAAATTTGATAACTTTCGTGTCCTTTGCCGGCAATCAAAAGGATGTCTCCCGCGCGCGCCATGCGGATACATTTTTCCACGGCTTTTTCCCTGTCCGGAATAATTTCATAGTTCGTCTTTCCGGATTTCCGGATACCTTCTTCGATCTCGCGCAGGATTAGTTCCGGATCTTCGGAGCGGGGATTGTCCGAGGAGAGGATAACCCAATCGCTGGCGGCGGTCGCGGCGACTCCCATGCGGGGCCTTTTGCTTCGGTCGCGGTCGCCGCCGCAACCAAAAAGGGTAATAATCCTTTTAGGAGCAAACTGTCTCAGACAGACAAGCACATTTTTGAGAGCATCTTCGGTGTGGGCATAGTCCACAAGCACCGTAAAGTCCTGGCCGCACTGCACCGATTCCAACCGTCCGGGCACGGATTTCAGGTTTTCTAAACCCTTTTGAATAGTAGGCATGGGTATTCCCAAAGACCGGGCGCTGCCGATACAAGCCAAAGCATTGTAGACGTTATACGTCCCCAGAAGGTTGAGATGGATGGGAAACTCCCCTTCCGCAGTGACAAGTTGGAAATCGGCGCCTGAAGGCGCAAGGCGAACGCGTTGAGCCATGAAGTCTGTGGAAGTTTGGATGCTATATCCTTTCTTTGTCACAACTGAGGCGGAAGCGATTCTATGACCGTAAGGATCGTCCATGTTTATGATACAAAATTTGCGGGGAGCGGACTGGGTCTGTTTACTCTGCGGAACCATCCCGCTAAAAAGTTTCATCTTATCGGAAAGGTATTGTTCCATGGTTCGGTGAAAATCCAAATGGTCTTGCGTGAGATTGGTGAAAACGGCGCCGTCGAACTCAATCCCCCGTGTCCGGGAAAGAGCCAGGGCGTGGGAAGAGACTTCCATCAGAACCAGATCCGTTTTTTTCTCTCTCATCGTCGCAAGCAGATTTTGCAGTTCCAGGGCGTTCGGCGTCGTGTTGGGGGCGGCAAGGACTTCCTGAGATGAGCCGTTTCGCGGCAGACGGTAGTTGATCGTGCCGATGACGCCGACTCTCCAGCCCATTTCCCGCGCAATGGATTCCAACAGGTAGGTGAACGTTGTTTTGCCGTTGGTGCCCGTTACTCCCACAACTGTTAGAGATTGGGAAGGAGACTGATAAAAGGTTTCCGCGATTCCGGCTTCGGCTTCCTGAATGGAAGGGACTGTGACCACAGGAACCGGCAGCCCTTTAATTTTCTCTTCGGATATCACGGCAACCGCGCCGTTGCGGAGAGCGGACTCCATGTGGCGGACGCCGGTATCCCTGGATCCTTTGCGCGCAAAGAAAAGAAAACCTTTTTGCGCGGTTCGGGAATCTTCGCTCAGGCCCCGGACGTCCGGATCCGCGGAACCGGAAGAAAAGGAAGGAACCGTAAGAGCTAGAAGTTTAGACAGTTTCATTGGGGATGCGCTAACCCCGCTAACGTCAATGAGTTCTGTTTTGTCTTCTGAATGCCGCATTTGTGCGCGACTTGCGCGGCGATTCGTGAAAAAATGGGCGCGGCCGTGGATCCTCCCCAATAATCTTTCTTGGGCTCGTCCAGAACGACCAGACACGTCAGCTGCGGTTTATCCGCGGGCAAAAATCCGCAAAAAGAAGCGATATGTTTGTCCGCCGCGTATTTTCTTGTGGCTGGATCTATTTTTTGCGCGGTGCCTGTCTTTCCGGCAACGGAGTATCCCTCGATTTTGGCCCGTGTTCCGGTACCCTGCTCGACTGCTTGAGTCAACATTTGCCTCAAAGTCCTGGCGGTTTCCGGAGAAACCACTTGCCGCACGATCTGAGGCGGGAACGAGTTTCTTTGGAGGTTGGTTCCTTTCGTTTCCACCAGCTCTTTGATCAGGAGAGGTTCCATGAGAACGCCGTCGTTGGCAATGGCGGAAAACGCGGTGATCAGTTGAATGGCGGTCACGCCAATCTCCTGCCCGAAAGCGATCGTAGGTTGGGAAGATCCGGACCATTTGTCCGGCATTTTAAGCAGACCTTCCGACTCGCCCGGGAGAGAGATGCCCGTTTTCGTCCCAAAACCGAACGCGCGGATATATTTGTAGAGGGTTTCTCTGCCGAGTTTGAGTCCGATTTTTGCCGTCCCAATGTTCGAGGATTTTTCCAATACCTGAGAAAAAGTTAAAACCTCCGACGGTTCATGGTCGCGGATCGTGACGGTTCCCAGTTTCCATTGGCCGCCTTCGCAGTCAACCGAATCCTGTAAAGATCCTGTTTTTTCTTCCAAAGCGGCGGCAAACGCGACGATTTTGAACGTGGATCCCGGCTCAAACGCGTTGCTCACGATTGAGTTTTGGAGCTGAGTATTGCCAATCTCAGAGGCGTCTCCGCCGGAAGATATTTGGTTCGGGTCGAACCCCGGGTAAGACGCCATCGCCAGAATTTCTCCGGTTTGCGGCTGTTGCACCAGAACGATTCCGCGCGCGGCGCCGTACTCTTCCACGCCCCTGCGAAGCTCTCTTTCCGCAATGTATTGAATCGCCCGGTCAATCGTCAGAACGATGCTGTTAGAACCGGGAGTCTCCGCGGTTTCCGAGAGATCGGATTCTTGAGGATTTTTTAGAATGTTTCGTCCTTTGGCGTCCCTGAGCTGGTCCATTGTGGAATGTTTACCCGTCAGGAACGAGTTTAGGGACTGTTCAATCCCGGCCAGACCATGATTGTCCATCCCGACCGTCCCTAGGAGATGGCAGGCGAGGGAACCGTTAGGATAATACCGTTTCTGTTCGGAGACGACGCCCACTCCCGGTATCTTTTTTTCCAGGATCGGTTCCGTCTGGGAAGAGTTTAGTTTCCGTTCCAGCCAGACAAAATCTTTCTTTGTATTGATGCGCAACAGATTTCCAAAAGGAGTGGTTCGCAACCGTTCCGCGGATTTTTTGTTCTTTTTAAGTTCTTTAGGACGGAGGAAAACAGAAAAGCTTTCCACGGTCTTTGCCAGCACGATTCCGTTTCTGTCCAGAATTTCTCCCCGAAACGTTTCCGTGGTCACTTTTTTGCGGTACTGTTT
>JACPSV010000059.1 GCA_016193115.1 Elusimicrobiota bacterium | reverse complement strand
TCTCTACAATTTCGCCCCTAAACCGCGCGGAGTGCCGGACTTGCGGTCTGCCGCCCGAAGCATCACGGTACTCGAAGCGGACGTGAACTGGAACAATATCAAGTTTGGCAATTTTCCAATTCAGATCAGCAAACTCTCCGCTGAAACCGCAAAAAGCATTAAAAACCCGAACACATCGGACCGTGCCATGATTGAATCCTTTGAAGGGGTCAAAATCGAGGACAGCGCCAACCTGAACAAAGATTCCTGGCAGGTAGCAGCCAACCCGGAAAAAGGAAATCCGAGTTCTGTTCCGGCGGGCGGCGCTTTTAATAAGGGCTACGCGAGCGCGCTCACTCTCTCCAATGAAGACGTCCGCATCACCGATATCAACCCCTCCGCGCCCGTAGAATCAGGCGACCGGATTCAGGCATTGAAATTGGACTACAATTTTGGCACGAACGGCCCTTCAGAAGCGGCGTCCGTTGTGCAGACGTTGAGCAAAAGCGGCATTGATTTCTTCACGCACAGACGCCAATTCCTGGAACTGTGGGTTCTCGGCGATAACAGCAACGCGGAGATGCGTTTCCGATTGGGCCGAACCTCCGAATTCTCGGATTCGGATACCAGCGGCAGCTTAAAAACCGAAGATGTGGACAAAAACGGATCTCTTTCCCCTGGCGAAGACGTTGGCTGGCAGTTTATTGACCCAAACGGTTCCACGACCACGATCGGCAGCGGGAACGGAAGGTTGGACACACAGGATTTGGATGGGAACGGACGTCTCGATTCCGATGATGCTTCCGGCAACTATTATAGCGAGTCCGCCCTAACAATCAATTTTTCTGGCTGGAAAGTTTTTCAGTTGCCCCTGAATATTCCAACGACAGCTCAAGCGGAATGGTCTTCGATCAAGGACCTTCGGGTGACCGTATACAACCCAACCAACGCGCCCAAATCCGGAACGATACGATTGGGAAGAATTTCAACCGTGGGCACGCGGTTTACGCAAGCGACCGTAGAACCGTCCAGCGGAGCGGTCACCGCCACCGTTTTTGCGGAGAACAATCAGGACAATCCCGGATATCCTTCCCTTCTCACCAATCCAGCTTACCGCGAGCTGTACGATATCCAGGAAGACAACCCCAAAAAGAGAGAACAGGCTCTGGCTATCCAATACCAAAGGGTTGGGAACACGGTTTCCGTCTCCACGGTCACGACGAAAGAAACATTCTCGACACCACTGGACTTCTCGGAACATGAAACCCTCAAGTTTTTCCTGGTTGGAGACAACTCCGGTAACCAATTTTTCTTTAGAATCGGCACGCCCGGAAACTATATGGAATACAAAACTCCTCTCTCCTTCTCCGGACCGAGACTGATTGAGCTGGACATTTTGGACAAGAATAGGGACGGAGGTTTGGATAAAAACGAACCGAAGGCCTTTGGAAAATGGGAGGATAAACCAGTCGGCACACCTTCCTTGAGAAATATCAAGGAGATCACGATGGGCGTTCTGGTCGCTGCCGGAGCTCCGGACGCTCAAAGTTCCAAAATCTATGTCAACGAGATCCATCTCAGCGGTTCCGTGACTCTGATCGGGGAAGCGCACCGCGCGAGCGCCGACTTTAGCTGGCCGGGATGGGCCAGCTGGGGCGCTAATTTCAGGACGAAGAACAAAAATTATCAGACTTTAACGACGGCAAGTTCCGGTATTGACGAGTTTTCTGGGAGCGCCTACATGAACGTAAACCGCTTGAAATTTCTGCCGCTCAACTCAAACCTGTCTCTTTCGGAAACGAAAACACCTCAAATTCAAACCGTGAATGACCCCAACAAACTGGTCTCCGTGCTCCGTGAGGGGAAATCCACAACTCGTTCACAAAACCTGAGCGGCAATTTCCTGATGACAAACCTCCCTTGGATACCTAACGTCGTGAAGAGCAAATTCTTAAACTTCGATT
>JACPSV010000123.1 GCA_016193115.1 Elusimicrobiota bacterium | reverse complement strand
TCCAATCCTTCCATATTTTGCTGGAAAGATTTCCCCAATACGAACCGTTTCTATGACTTCGGCTTTCGTTGCCCCGCGCTCTATCAAGCGGTCCATCGCATGCGGATGAAGATTGATTGCCATGGTCTCAAGTCTATTGTATCACAAACCAAGCAATCACTGCTGCTCCTACACCGCAACGAGAACGTCTTCCCCTTCCAGCTTCACTTCGTAGGATTGAACCTTCTCTTCAGGAGAATGGAGAGCGCAGCCTGTCGTGACGTCAAATTCCCATGCGTGCCACGGGCATGTGACCACATTCCCAGAGAGGTCACCCTCCCCTAAAGGTCCCCCTCGATGCAAGCAGGTGTTCCCAATCGCGTAAAAGTTCCCGCCCACATTGAAAAGAGCGATCGGAATCCCCTCGATCTCTACGGTCTTCCCACACCCAGCTTGTAAGTCCGACTTCTGTATCACTTTCCTAAAAACAGCCATTCCATTCCCCCTTTCATGAAAAAAATTTCTCAATCCGCAATTTTTCCCTGGCGGCTGCTTGGTTTTGTTCTCTGTCAGCGCTCAAAAAACCTATCCCTTCTTTTATTTTTTTAGCAAGGAAACAAGCCGATGCTAAATGGATCGCATCCATTCCTCTTAAGAAATGCCGCCGGGAGAGCTGTCCCGCAGAAAACGAGAGATCAAGATTCACTGGAACTTTAGAAATCTCCTCCCAATCCCTTTCAAAAGCGGATGAAGCCTTCATGAAATCGTTATGTCTCAAATGTCCATCCCTCTTCCTTCTAGCCAATGCTGAAACCATTTCAGGATAGGCAATGACCGAAGAAAAAACAGCCTCGCACCCGGAAATGGACTCTCGAACGAGATCAGATCCCTCCTCCTCAAAATAAAGCTTCGCCAAACAACTTGTATCTAAATAAAGGATCACAGACGGCTTTCTCTTTGTTCAAGGATTGTTTTTGACAATAGTTTTCCCTTCATTCGGATAAGTTGGCGCAGACCTTGAGGTTTGCGGGAACTACCCAAGAGAATCCCGCTTTTCATCAGTTTTACCAACCGAAACGGAATAGGATTCTCCGGCCGCAACGGAACAAGGATCGCAACCTCATGGCCGCGATCAGTGATCGTAAACAACTCACCCGCTTTCACTTTCTCCAAATAGCCGCTCAAGTGCGCTTTCATTTCCCGAACCCCAATCATCTGCATACGTGGACCCCCAATGTAGTTACATTATAAATTAAATAACCACAACCGTCAATAGGCAGATTTATTCCCAAGAAACGCGATTCCCTCGATTCATCCCCTCACCCTAACCCTCTCCCCAAAGGGGAGAGGGGATCAATCGCGGATCTCGGGTTTATTGCTGCTGGGAGTAGAGTTTTTTGGATTTGGATTGGAGGGTGAGTTCTGGGGTGAGCCGGATGAGTTGGGTTTGAGAAACCACCAGCAAAATATCAAGGCCGGGAGAGTTCCAGTTGGGGCTAAACCGCGCAGCATTTTCTGTGAGGAGTTGAATGGGAATGTCTATTGTTCCGGAATGAAGGTTCAGGCCTCTTATTTTCTCTTGCACCATTTCAAAAATCAGGTCGGCGTCCATCTCCAGAAGTGGGTTGATTTTTTGCCTTTCGGACAAATCTCTGCCAGTGATGACGATTTCTCCAAAGGAAATCTTCCGTAACCTCTGCTGAATGGAAATTTCGCCAAAACCGTACTGTTTCATCTCCTCGGCTACTTTTTCTTGAATCATCCGTCTAAACTCTTGGGCGTCCACATTTTGATTGGTGATCAAAGGTAGAACGATCTTTTTCCCTTCTCCCGTAGAAGCCCAGACCGCCTGTTTGGTCAGAAGACGGATTTGGTCGGGCGTGGGATCGGAAAGATCTGACGCGCTGACGAAAAGAGAGGGGGCATCTTTTCCTGGCGAGTCATAACCTTTATGCAGGAATGAACCGATTTCCAACAGTTCCGAAGACGCCAATTTCTTTCCTTTACCAATTCCGCCAGACCAAATTTCTCGAGCAATCGCCTGGGAAATTTTAGCGTTGGGATCCAATGACTCCAGAACTACACCCAAATGAGCCAGAGTGTCTCTAAATGAAAGGTAAGACTCTCTTGTGGATTCCAAGATTCCGCTATTTTCCAGCATCTTTCTGGCATAAACCGTGAACTCCTCCTTATTACGAGGCAAGCTCGCGTAGAATCTCAAAATCTCATCTTCCGACTTAAACCCTATGGATCGGGAGATTTGGGATGGGGAGATCGCATCCGGTAACCCATCCTTCCTTCTTTGTTCTACCTTTCCGGAAATCAGGCGCACCCAACCCGCAAATTGGAGACTGTTCCTGATCAATGAGGTTCTATCTGAATTCAATTCTTGGGGCGCCGCTAATTCATCAAGAATTTTCTTGTGGATGGGTAGAAGAACGTTTCGAAACCCACTCTCAGAAACGAGTTTTTTTAATCCGTCATTCCCACTGTTCATTCCGTCATTCCCGCGTAAGCGGGAATCTAGCCGGCGGAAAATCCGTTCTGGATTCCCGCTTACGCGGGAATGACGGAGAGAGGAGAAAGGGAATGACACTAAGCCCAATATCATTCGTAAGAGCTCGTAAGAATCCAAAGTGGCGACCCAAAACTCTTCCAAAGCGGGAATTTTGGAGAGGATGGGAAAACGTTTTCCCATTTTCAAGTGGTTGAGTTCATGTCTATAGATGAGATGTTGAAGCCAAGGCCACAAACGGCCCATCAGGACGGGGTTGATATGAATTTTATCCCCGAACGTTTGGGCAGGAACGTAGGACTCAGTCAAATCCTTTTCTATATCTGAAGACAAGAATTCCGGGATCAATCCTTTGGGAGAAGAAGAGAAATTCTGAGCATAGAATATCAGTCCTGCGATAAAGAACTGAAGACTTCCTCCAAGCAGAAAGGGTACTGTGATCCCATAGAAATTGAAAGGGACACCCAACCATTGCCCTATGACCGCAAACACCCCCCCCCAAACAACCCCAACCCAAAGAGAGTTTAGAAGAGATTTTGCAACCCTCCTTTCAGAGGGAGCGCGGATTTCGCCGATCTGGAGGAACTCCGTGATATCGCCCGGCGGCAATAGGCCGGAACCCATCAACTTATGCTCGGAAATTTTGGCGATTGTCTCGGGTATATCTTCCGGCCTGGCATTATCAATCTTCACAAAGTGTTGCCTGAAACCGCGGAAGGCTTCCACATCTTTGGCGCCTTGACCGATCCCTATAGCAATGACGTCAATTCCAAGGGACGCATAGTCTGCCATGAGCTTTGCGAATTCCGGCGTATATCTTCCATTCGAAATCGTCCTTTCGTCCGCGCCGTCCGTAAATAGAATGATGTATTTAACCTTAGAATTCCGGGCGTCCGGCGAATTCGAGAAATCTTTGAGTTTAATCTTCATGGCGGAAAGGATATTTGTGCCGCCAATGCCAATTTTGTTTGCCATTTGAACCAGCCTGCTTGAATTTTCTTCTTCCGTAATCCGTTCTCCCAATCCTATCCCCGTTTCTAATTCTTCCGTAAAATGGGAAAGATCATAAAAGAAATGTTGAGGCACGGCTTCCCGCAACCACCGAAAGTTAGTGCCAGCGGTTGCCACTGTGTAAGCTAACTGTTCCTTCAATCCCTCCATGCTCCCGCTGAAATCGAGCAGCACCATGACCGCAGTCTTCTGAATCCTGTAAACTTTCTTTTTCAAGACGAACTGTTTCACTTTTCGAAGCATGAATGCCACGGGGTCCACCTCCAATCCCCGGCTCACCAGTTTTCGTTCCTCCCCGACTCGGGACCTAAGCGCCCTTAAAATTCTTCTAAAAACGAACTCCGTGTCTCCGCGCCCTTTTTGGAATAGGGCGGCCAGTTTGTCATTTAACTGAATATCTTCCGCTTTTTCCTTTCCCAAGGATTTTAGATTATCCTCAAACCTTTGATCGGACTCTTTTCTGGATTTCCCTTCTCCGCCGCTCATTCCACTCTCGCCACTTCCCCTGCTCTCTTCGCCGCCTTCTTCCCCGATGTCTTCCCCTCTGGATCCGTATTGAGGACGAATCCCTTGTTTTTCCATCGCTTTCCTCATTCTCTGCGCATACCTTTCTTGGTTCTTCCTATAGTTTTCTCCCCGCCGGAACTGGTCAGGAGGCAGAGTATCTCTCTCTTCCGCAAGCGGAGATAGATCCATATTCATGGGATCGCCTCCCCCACCCAAATCTATCCTCATAAAATCCATACCGGGAATGGCTACCTCCACAAAAGCGTGAATTTCGTTCTCCACATAACGCGCATCCATTCCTATTGCTAGAGCCGTCCGGAAAAACGCCATCGCCCTATGACGGCAGACCCCGCACTTGGAGTGAATGATGTTGAGATAGCGCAACCGTTTGTCGTACGAGATTCCGTCTGCCTCCAGAGTGAAATCGCTGAAAAAATAGACCAACGCGTCCAAAACTTCCCTGAAATTGTCTTCATTCCCGCTCAATCCTATTTCTTCCATAGCTTCCCGCACATCGGGAGGAATTTCTGAGAGGGGAGGATACTGAAAAGAGAGATTCTCGGAAACCCGATACCAGCCTTGATAACTTTTTGGCACTGCAACCCGATATAGAATTTGGACTTCGCCATTCTCGCCGCCGGCGCCCGCTTGGATATAGAAATTGTCCGCCTTGTCTTTACCAAGAATCAAATCCATCTCTACCCTGTTTCCCAAGACGTCGCGCGCTTGTATATCCAAAATCTCCATGCCCGCCCCTGCGGAGGGAAGAACATGCCATCTTCCATCGGAGAGGTCTACACCCCAATTCCCCAGGTAGAGTTTATGGGTCTTACCTAACTCTTTGAGAATCGCTTTGAGTTCGCTCTCGGTGTAAGAAGGAATTTGCAACAGGGGGGGCGAAGGTTCCGCAGATCGCACGGCTGTTTCCCTGAATTCGTCATAACGATCGAAAACGTCATACCGTGTATAAGGGTATATCTCCGGGGTGAACACGCCCCGCGCCTGGACGCCGTTTCCCATTGGGGAAGACGCCACTTGATCGTCATCCTCGTTCCAATCGAACGTGTCTATTCCTTTCTCCATCCTCGAATCCATTTCGCTCTCGGTTCTTATCGCCGAACTTACTTCCTTCGCAATTGTGTCATAGGAACGTTCGAGAGAAATTGGAACGACAGGATCCTCCGGAACCTCCCCGCTCACTTGTTCCTCAACTGCCTTCCAAACGCCAAAGAATCCTTCTATGATCTTGGCTCTCTCATCCGATTGAGGAGGTTCCATCTCCACTAAAATCATGGCTTCCAAAAGCCTTTGTTCCATCTCCGACCGTCCGGGAAATCGTTCCGGATTGTAAGTCAGAACCAGCTGAACGCCTTCCCCAATTCTGAATGGCTCTTCTTCCGGGAATATGGGGTGAACCCACATCTCACCCAATATCACGGGCAGAAGCACCCAGAGTATTCTGGGACTTACGTTGGCCTCGTCAATATCAATGACGACGTTCCCTTCTTTTAAGTGTTCATAGAATTTTTTCACCCACTTAAAGAATTCTTCATCCTCGTTCTGATCGAGATCAATTGTTAAGTCCGTATACCGGCTGTTCCCGTGACTCTGATACTTATAAATTTTGCGTCCCGTAATTTCCGCAAAATGGGCCGCGATGGTTGTTTTTAATGTCCCAGGCTCGCCCACTAAAGCCACCGTGCGTCCCAGTTTGGCAGCTCGCGCGAGTATGGCGAGAGCCCGTTTGGCCTGATCGTTGTACCAAACCCTGTTTTTCTCGCTCACTAGGAGGGGCGTTTTGGCGCCGGGAAGCGGATTCAAAGGCGTCCCTCCAATCGTTTGCAAAATGCCCTTCGAATCATAAATAAATTTCTCTTCGAAGGAAGGAAGTGTATCCACACCTAATGCGGATTTAAGCAGTTTCTGAAAGAAATCCAGGTCGGTCTCTTGTTTACGTAAAGATTCACGGCTGAAACGGTGGGCGAGAAGTCTC
>JACPSV010000122.1 GCA_016193115.1 Elusimicrobiota bacterium | reverse complement strand
CGCAGGACCGTCAGGAAATCCTAAAGCAGAAATTGGGATTCCTACGCAAGAATCTGTCGGCTCAAATCCGGGCTCATGGTCTAGAACAGATTGAACTGGAAGGGGTCCTTTCCCGCGGAGACCGCCGCTGTTCTCACCTTTTAGAGAGAGCATGGCAGTTGGGAGCGAAGTTCGACGAGTGGGGGGAACGGTTCCGTCCCGAGATTTGGCAGAGAGCATTTCAGGAGACAGGCCTATCCCCGGAGTTCTTTTGTTACCGTTCCAGGGAAGAATCTGAAACTTTCCCCTGGGACCACATCGAAGGCGGCCCGGAGAAACGGGCTCTCTGGAACGATTACCAAACTTCTCTTCGGCAAGCGGAGTCTCCTCTGACGGTTCCGCACTTAAAGGAAAGGCCTCTTGTTCCTGCTTCCAATCCCTCAACAGTTTTGAGGAAGGAGTTCTTGCAGGAGAGAGCGGTTCAGAAGTTGCGTTTTAGATTGAGCCGGCAGGGTTCCATGCGTTTCATTTCGCATCTGGAACAGATCGAGATGGTGCGCAGGACTCTGAGGCGGGCGGAGTTTCCTCTCTGTTTTACCCAGGGGTACCATCCCCAAATGCGGTGTTCCTTTGGGCCGGCAATTTCCGTGGGTTACGAGGCCGACTGCGAATATTTTGACCTGGAACTTTCTCACAGGGTGGCTGTTGAGGAAGCGCGCGCGCGGTTTTCATCCAAACTGGCGGAGGAATTTTCTTTGTTGAAGGTTCACTCGGTTCCTCTTTCCTTTCCTTCTTTGGAATCGTTGATTTCCCGTGTGGACTACTCGGTTTTGGTTCCGCGCCGCTTGTTGCGAGGTCAGGGGGCGGAAGAGCGGAAAATTCTGTTGGAAGAATTCCTGAACCGGTCCGATTTGATCGTGGAAAGGGTCAAGAAATCCCGGGGGGCCAGCCCCAACAACCTCCCCTTAAAATCCCTGATTTTGAAAGCGGATTGGGTGGAAAGCGCGGAGGAAGACGTTCCTTTCGAGATCAGCCTGCGTTTCGGACCCGGGAAAAATGTGAAACCGGAAAGAATTGTCGCCTACTTTCTGGAGATTGAAGAAAATGAAGCGCCCGCCCTTTTAGTGCGGCGACGCGGTTTTTATGTAGAACGGCCAGACGGTTCCTGGATCGAACCATGACCGATAAATATTTGGAAGGAGAATATCATGAAGCAAGAGATTATCGCCAATTGTACGCCGGAAGAGACCCGCATTGCTGTCATCGAAGACAGCCGTCTGGTCGAACTTGGAATTGAAAGAAAAGAATCAGAAAAGATAGTCGGTAACATCTATAAAGGCAAAGTAGAAAACGTTTTGCCCGGGATCTCCAGCGCCTTTGTCAGCATCGGTTTGGAGAAGAACGCCTATCTCTACATTTCTGACGTTCTGAACCAGTCCCCGACGGCCCCATCCAGTTCCACCAACAAACCCATTGACCAAATTTTGAAGCGGGGAGACGTTATTCTCGTTCAAATCGCCAAGGAAGCGATTGGCACGAAGGGCGTGAAAGTGTCCATGGACATCTCTCTTCCCGGCCGGTTTTTGGTCTACATGCCTTACCAGAATTCCATCGGCGTCTCCAAAAATATCGAGGATGAGCCGGAACGAAGACGGTTAAAAGATCTGCTGGAATCGCATCGTCCCAAACAGGGCGGTTTTATTGCCCGCACCGAGTCCGAAGGGATTGAAGAGCGGGACATGAAACGGGAGATTCGCTATCTTTGCCGCTTGTGGGAAAACATCCAGAGACGGTCGGCCAACGTCGTGCCGGGAAACTTGGTGCACAAAGACCTGGGACTGGTGTTTCAGACCGTGAGAGACATTCTTTCCGAAGATACGGCTGTTTTCATGATTGACTCCAAAAGCGAGCAGGAAGAAGTGTTGGGATTTGTGCAGATGTTGTCTCCCGACTTGGCCGACCGGATCCAATACTTTGACAGCAAGGTCCCCATCTTTGAAGCTTTCAACGTGGAAAAAGAGCTGCAGACGCTTCTCTCTTCCCGGATTAGTTTACCTTCGGGAGGGACGATCATCGTTCAGGAAGCGGAGTCTCTCTGCGCGATTGACGTGAACACCGGCAAGTTTACCGGCAAAGAGTCCCAGGAAGAAACCGTCACTCAAACCAACATCGAGGCGGCCGAAGAAATTGCCCGCCAGCTCCGCTTGCGGAACATTGGCGGCATCATCGTGATTGATTTTATAGACATGCGTCGGGCGCGGAACCGCCAAAAAGTCGTGGAAACTCTGCATCGCGCGACTTCCCGCGACCGGGCCAAGATCAAGATCTTACCGATAACGCGTTTAGGGTTGGTGGAAATGACGCGGGAACGCAAGCGAGAGTCCATTCTCTCCACACTCTCTCAAACCTGTTGGGAATGCCGCGGGTTGGGAATGGTTCTATCCAACGAGTCATTGATGATTCAGGTGCGCAAAGAGATATCGAAGATGACCCAAGGCCGTCCCGGCGGAAAAATGAGATTGATTTTGAATCCCCACGTTTCTCCATATTTTAAGGAGAGGAAAGAAGAGATGGTTCGTTCCGCCCAACGTGAATTTGAGATCGAGGTGGATGGCGCCATCCGTTACGACGACTATAAAATCGTTCTGGAACAATGAGCGTTCATTCGACCGCCATCGTCAGCCCTAAAGCGAACCTGTCCGACGGAGTGGAGATCGGTCCTTACACTGTCGTCGGAGAGGACGTAACCATCGGTTCCGGCACGAAGATCGCGTCTCATGCCGTGATCCAAGGACCGGCGGAGATCGGCGCGCAGAACAGGATTGGGGTGGGAGCGGTGATTGGGTTAGATCCGCAGGATCTTGCTTACCGGGGAGAAAGGTCGTTTGTAAAGATAGGAGACCACAACGATATCCGTGAATACGTTCAAATCCATCGCGGGACGAAAGAAGGTTCTGTCACGACGGTGGGAAACCACAACTTTCTCTTAGGATTTTCTCATGTGGCGCACAACTGTCAGATCGGAGACTACGTTATTTTGGCCAACGGGGCATTGCTGGCGGGCTACGCGCAAGTCGGGAACTACGCTTTTATATCCGGCCACTGTTTGGTGCACCAATTTTGCCGGATCGGAGAATCGGCCATGATGCGGGGCGGGTCCCGAATCTCTCTCGATTTGCCTCCATACTGTGTCGCCGACGACGCCAACACCATCCGCGGAATCAATTCCGTGGGGTTGGAACGCAGGGGATTCACGTCAGCATCCATCAAAGAGATCAAAAGAATTTACAAAGAACTTTTCCACTCCAAGATCCCATTGAGCGAAACAATCAAAACCCTCAAGCAAACCCCTCTTTCTCCCCAAGCATCTCTTCTCGTAGACTTCATCCAAACCTCCCCCCGCGGCATCTGCCGTCCCCAATAGAAAAAAAGTCATTTGGAAATAAAGAATCTAGCCAGATGATCTACTGGCACGGCAGAAATCCCTGATCTTAGAGCTTTAAGCGGCGCGTCCCCTTTTTTGAGTGTTGGATGAACAATAGCTCCTTTCACATGGTACTTTCCAGAATTTCTAGATAAACGGACTAAAGCGTCAGCCATTTCTGGTCTGAGTGTTCGGCTAGATTTGGCTTCTATAAAAAAAAGTCTTTCCGCTCCGCCAGGCACAAGGAAATCAACTTCTAACCCTTGCTGATCGCGGAAGTAATACAACTCTTTTCTATGTCCAGAATTAATTTGTGTTTTAATGATCTCCGACGCTACAAAAGTTTCAAAAACAGGCCCCAAAAAAATGGATTTAAATAAATCTCTTTCTGAATTAATTCCAAGCAAATGGCAGAGCAGTCCCGAATCTACGAAATACACCTTGGGCGTCTTAATCAATCGTTTACCAAAATTTTCGTAAAAGGGCGGGATAATGAATATCTGAGAAGTTATTTCCAGAACACTCATCCATTCCGTAATTGTGGGGATGGACATGCCCAAAGGGGCGGCGAGTTCCGCTTTGTTCAGCAGAGTCCCAGAACGGCTGGCCAATAGAGAGAGGAACCGGCGAAACGTGGACAGATCTCGGATTGCGGTAACTCCCCGCACATCCCTTTCCAAGTAGGTCTGGATGTAAGAACGAAAATAGATTTCGCGCGTGGATGGCTGGGACAGAACTTCAGGGAATCCGCCATAGCAAACCGAAACTTTGCTTGATTCCGCTAAGGAGAATGGCAGAAGATGAAAAACCGCAATCCTCCCGGCCATAGATTCGGAGATACCTCGCATTAAGGGAGCTTCCTGAGATCCAGTCATCAGCCATTGTCCTTTTTTTGAAGGTTTGAAATCCATGCGGGTTCTAATATAACTGAATAACTCTGGAACATTTTGCATTTCATCTAAAATAACAGGTGTTTTAATTTCATCTAGAAAGGAACGCGGATCACTTCTCACGCGTTGGATGACATCGGGGTCCTCGAGCAGGCGATACTCTGCCCGTGGAAACAACTTTTTCAGCAATGTGGTTTTTCCCGCTCGTCTAGGGCCGGTTAGAATCAATCCCGAGAAGGCGCGAGACCCCCTTAAAACTTCATTTTCGATGGACCGATGGATAAAAGGCACATGAGTATTATAAACTATAATCTTATAATACTCAATGGCCTATCCGAACTTTTCCCTAATCAATGCGATTTGTTGCGACTGCCGTATTTTAGCTTATTATTGACATAACGGGAGAAACCAGCTCTGAAAAATGGGTTTTGGAGGAGGCCGCCGCGGCAAGCGAGGATGAAATCTCTTCTCAAGTGGAGATGGGATTTTGTCTCTTGAAGGATGCGGTTTAGATGCGCATGGGCTTCTCGGACGATTTGAGTTGCTAGAGGATCTTTTCTTTTGGCTTTTCCCAGGACAATCGGAGCTAGGGATGCGATTTCTCGAACCGACTTCGATCTAAAGTTTCTTTTGGTTCGCTCTAAGAATTGTTTGCCAATCCAGTAACCCGATCCTTCATCCCCGCGTTTTGGACCTAACCCGCCGGCGCGAGACCAGTGGCCGCAGCCGTCTTTGCCGTAGGCGATAGATCCCGTGCCCGCGATTAAGAGAATTCCGGGCTTGTCCTTAAATGTAGAGTTATAAGCAAACTCGATGTCTGAAAGCACTTCAACATTTTCCGCCAGTTCTTTCAACCGTTTCCAGAGATCTCTCTTCTTCTTTTTTGTCCAGACCCCTTTCGCGCCTACCAAGAGATTCTCTGCGGGAAACGATCCCCATTTTTGTAACGATTTTTTCAAAATTGTGGGTAGGCGTTTGAGAGGTGGAGATGGGATTTTGAGTGGTCGTCTCTGGTTGCCTATTGGATCAAGGAAAATCCTTGTCCACGTCCCGCCATAATCTACTTCGATGCGCATATCTTCCAGATATTTGCTTTGATTTGGCAGTTTCTCCAACCGAAATCGGTTAGACAGAGGTTTTCCTCTTTGACGAATTCAATATCGTAAGGGTCTCGCAGAAGGACGATGACCTCATTTTTCCCGATTGACTGCGCTTTGTCCAACAAGTCTTTGTTGGAGGGATAGAGGTGAGCGTCAAAACAGAAGAGGAGAATTCTATCCGTCGTCTGAACGGCTTGAATCGTCTCGCTCACTTCTTGGGGGGTTGGTTCAATGGGGACAATATAAATATCGGGATGGATCCCGTATTTCTCAAATTCGCCTAAAAGAAATTTCTCTTCTGAAAGCATGGCCTCTTCGATCATAATCTTGCCCGCAAAGGACGACAGTTTCGGGAATATCACGGCCACTTTTTGGGATTGTTGCAAAATACCTATTCCCACGTTATTCCCGCGAAAGCGGGAATCTAGTTGCGGAATATATTCTCTGGATTCCCGCTTTCG
>JACPSV010000119.1 GCA_016193115.1 Elusimicrobiota bacterium | reverse complement strand
TCCAAACTGGAAGTGGATCCTGACCTGGTCGTTCCCGATCCAACCAAAAGTATCCGGGACGGCGCAATCCTGGCATGGTCGAACCCCGTGACCACGCGCACACACCGCTGGAAACATGGTTGGCGAGAGTATTATGCAGACCTCTTAAATCAGGTCGCCAAAGAGTTGAACATCCGCACCGACTCCCCTTGGAAAAGTTTGCCGGAATCCCAAAAGAAAGTGATTCTCTACGGAGGAGAAGAGAACCGGGTGAAATCCCTGTGGGGATCGGGCGACAAAGAGCTTGAAGGCGTGATCGGCAATTTGGAGAGACGGTACCGGGAATCGGAATCCGAATTTGTAAAAGAAGAGATCATGAACCTCTACATGCGGCGCCGCACCTGTCCCGCTTGCGAAGGGGCCAGACTCAAAGACGAATCTTTGGCGGTCACGGTTTCCGGCAAGAGCGTACGGGATCTCACAATCCTCTCGGTTAAAAACGCGCACGCGTTTTTTGAAAATTTGAATTTGAATCCTCAGAAAAAAACCATTGCCAAAGCGATTTTGAAAGAAATCCTCGCGCGTCTGGAATTTTTAAAAAACGTGGGGTTAGATTACTTAACTTTAGATCGGGAAAGCCAGACTCTGTCCGGCGGGGAAGCTCAGAGAATCCATCTCGCGACCCAAATTGGGTCTGGTTTGACGGGAGTCCTCTACGTTTTAGACGAACCTTCCATCGGTCTGCATCAGAGAGACAACAAAAAGTTGTTAGACACGCTCCTGCGCCTGCGCGATTTGGGTAACACTTTAGTGGTCGTGGAACATGATGAGGAGACCATGCGCGCCGCGGACTGGATTGTGGATTTAGGTCCGGGCGCGGGCGAACACGGCGGCGAAATTGTGGCGCAAGGGACGCTCTCCCATGTTCTCAAAGAAAAAAAGTCCCTGACAGCCCAGTATCTCACAGGCCAGATCCAAATCCCTCTGCGCGAGAGCAGAAAACCCTCCTCTAAATCCATTGAAATCTTGGGAGCTTCCCAATTCAACCTAAAAAACATTGACGTCCAAATCCCACTGGGCCTTTTCGTCTGCGTGACGGGCGTTTCCGGTTCCGGGAAATCCACATTGGTTCAAGAAATTCTCTACAAATCTTTAGCTCAAAGGCTGCACCACTCCAAAGATTTGCCCGGCAAAGCGCGCGCGATCAAAGGTTTTGAACATTTGGACAAAGTGATTGTGGTAGACCAGTCTCCCATTGGCCGCACGCCCCGATCCAACCCTGCGACTTACACGGGCGCGTGGGCTCCCATTCGGGAACTCTTTGCGCAGATGCCGGAATCCAAGAGGCGTGGTTACAAAGCCGGGAGATTTTCTTTCAACGTGAAAGGCGGCCGCTGCGAGAACTGTCAGGGAGACGGAACACTAAAAATCTCCATGCAGTTTTTGCCGGACGTGTATGTCAAGTGCGAAGTGTGCGAAGGTAAAAGGTTTAACGCGGAGACATTGCAGGTTCAGTTTAAGGGCAAGAGCATTGCGGACGTTTTAGAATTGTCCGT
>JACPSV010000118.1 GCA_016193115.1 Elusimicrobiota bacterium | reverse complement strand
TGGAAACGTCACGGAAGGAATGTTAGGTTGCGCTTTCCTGTACACAAACCAGGAGTCCCTCTCTCTGGGCGTGGGATGCAAATTGTCCCACTTTCAAAAAAAGGGAATCCCTCCCTACGAGCTTTTAGACCGGGTCAAGAACCATTCCATCTTGAAAAAACTGATCCAGGGATCTCAAACCTTAGAATATTCCGGACATCTCATTCCGGAAGGCGGATTCAATTCCATGCCTCCCCTCTACAGTGACGGGTTCCTGATTGCGGGCGATGCAGCCCAGATGGTGAACGCCTCTCACCGGGAAGGATCCAACCTGGCCATGACCGCAGGGAAGTTAGCCGCACAAACGGTCATTGAAGCCAAGAAAGCGGGAGACTTTTCTTCCCGAACCCTCTCCCTCTATCAGAAAAAACTCCGTCAAAGCTACATTCTTCCCGACCTCTATGATCACAAAGATTTGGAAGACAAAGTGGAGGCGAGACCGGAACTTTTAACCGAGCTCCCAGATCTCTTGTGCCAATCCGCCTATGAATATTTTAATGTGGACGGGCGTCCCAAGCGGGACGTCCAGTCTGCAATCTTGAAACGGATATTCCGCCACAAAGGCGTGCGGAAAATCATCAAGTCCGAACTCACCCTCAAAAATGCGGTTGGGTTAGTCAAAAACGCCATCAAAGGAGCTTTGACCTACAAGTCTTAAATCATGTCTACCGTAGAAGAAAAATTAGGAACCCTCACTTTCAAAAACGATCACCAGACTCATATCTCGATCCCGGACCCCAAGATCTGCCTGAAAGAATGCAAGGACAAACCTTGCACCACGGTTTGTCCGGCCAAGGTTTACGTGTGGGAAGAGTCTCAAAATAAAATTGTGATCGGATACGAGAACTGCATTGAATGCGGCGCCGCCCGCATGCTCTGCCCGTTCCAAAACATCCAATGGGAACCGCCCCGCGGCGGTTTCGGCGTCTCCTACAAGTACGGCTAGAGCCGTTTGAGAGTCCAGTATCCGGCGGGACCGGGAACTTCCTCGTAATGTTTGTTGAGATAGTCGCGTAACACTCTAAAGTCCCCGCGCGTGCTCATGGCGATCCCTTTCTGAACCGCGCTCTTCCAGCTTTCGTTCGTTCCAAACCTTAGAAAACCAAAATCAAAATAGGTTTCCTGGCCCACAATCACCCATTTCACATTCTCACGAGTAAGGATGTCTCCGATTTGGTTGGCCTGGTCCTGAGGACTCTCCCAATCGCTGATGACGAACCCGCTCTGGGGAACGGGCGGAACCCGATCCGTGGCAAAGTAAAAGAAGATAGGATCCGGCCAAAGAAAGATTTTCTCCTCCTTGGAGATTTTTTTCTCAAAATCAATTAAATCCCGCACAAACCGGTAGTCGGAATACTGGAAATAGAGTCCTTTCAGTTTGGGATGGTCGGGAGTCCATTTCAGGACATGAAATTTGAATGGCAACCTCCAATTAATATGCACCGGCCATACAATCAGAATGAAAGAGATTCCTGTCAAAAGAAGAAAAGCGGGTTTTCGGACCAATTCGAGTAAATTTTTCCCTGAAAAAAAACCAAACAGGATGGCAAGCAGAGCGCTTAAATAAATCTGCTGTTGAGGATAATCGTTTCCTTTTTCCGCCAAACAGCCAAACCAAACCGTCAGGAAAGCGTACAGAACCACCCCAAACTTAAGTCTCCCCTCCGCAAATCTTTCTTTCTCCAGTTTTCTGCATAGGATCAGGGCAACCGCATAGAGAAGAAACGCCAGTTTCAAGAAATTGTTATCGGGCCTAAGAATGACGTCTAGCGCTTGCGTCAAATAACTTTGGCCGGCCCGGTGGTAGGCTTTGAAAAATATCCAATCCACTCCCTGAAGAAAAGCGTTCTGAGAAACCAGGTAACATGCGAACAGAACCGCAACCGCTCCCACACCAGCGACAAAAAGGGAAAGATAACGCCATCGGGACTTGCCCAGATGCGTTTGAATCGCTATCAGGATCATCCCGGACAGCCAGGCGCCGCTGCCGATATTTTGCTTGCTCAATATGCTCAATCCGCAAGCCATGCCGGCAATCAGAAACGGCCATTTCTTCTCCCCTGCAACACCTTGAACCAAGAACAAAAGCGCGGCGAACGCAAAAAAGTTAGCGTCAAAATCGTACCAAGGACGCATCACAATGATTCCCGGGGACCATGTGATCGCCACGGGAGCCACAAACAGAACAAGAAACCAGAATCCTACTTTCAGGAATCTG
>JACPSV010000117.1 GCA_016193115.1 Elusimicrobiota bacterium | reverse complement strand
GTGGCGGGAAGGAAGTAACGCCAGTTTTGGTAAGTCCAGAACCAAAGACTTGAAAATACCAGAAGGAGAAGAAACATCTGCTTCTCGATTTTCCGGAAAGGTTCTGGGCGGGCGCACTTCCAGAAGAGCAGACCATAAAATGGAAGAAGCAGATAGTGGGACGCATAGAGAAATTGCGCGGGGCGAAGGAGTATCTGGATTGGCAGGGAAAACCAGTTCCCAAGGTTCTTTTCTATCCCTTCCGTAACGGAGACTTTGATGCGCAGCCAGGCTTCCTTCTCCAGAGTTGTTGCGGGAAAAAGTCCGCTCAGGTACGGCCAAATCGGGTTTCCTGTCAGGATCAGATTTTTCAGGTACCATGGGAATCCGCCTAGGACGATTCCCAGGAGTGTCCAGAGAAAGAAAGGTCTTTGAAATTTTGAGGAGAGGATCAGGATAGAAACTGTGGCAGCGATCCATGTGCCGGTCAGTTTGTATCCCATAGCCAATCCACAACACAGGCCTGTAAGGAGATACCAAGGACGGGCAGTTTCTTGTGATACGGTAGTTTCTTGCAGGGTTTCCTGAGCCCGGAAAAAACAGAAAAAGGATATCAATCCGGCCCATGCGATCGGAAAGTCCGTAGAAGCGTTTCCGATGACTCTCTGGAAAATCGGTTGGAGGGCAAACGTGGCCAGGGCTAGAAGGATCGCCTCCTTCCCAAAGTATCGTCGAAGGAGGCAGGCCGTGGTCGCCAGGAGCAGACCTCCATGCCAGAAATTGATCCAGTGAGCGGCCAGTTCCCCTTGGATGGCCAGAGCCAATGTGTAGATCATCTCGGTGTTCAGGGGGTAATGAGCGTTGATTGCCCATGGAAGTCGCAGGAGCTGGCCATTCCCCAAGAAAATTTTTGGGAAAGCCAAATGATAAACGAGGGTATCCCAGTCCGTGGGCGGAGCGCAGGTCGTGATCAGGGAACGGATCGCGGCCAAACCCAGGAGAATCAAGAGAACCAAAGCGGGAAACGGAATTTTGAGGGCGTTGAGCTCTTTTATTTGGAAAAAAGTTGTAATCGTTTTCTTGCATTCCCGGCCGGCGCCATAGAACAGAAAGAGAAAAAGAAACCAGAACGAGAGAGAATGAAAAGCATGCAAAAGACCCAGAGTCAGGAGAACGTAAGCGATCAGAGATTCACCGATGAAAGCGGAGAACAGGAATTTTTCCGGAGGAGTCAGGTTCCGGGATGGAAGCGGGAAGAATTGGTTCAGGAAAACTCTTCCCCAATGATAAAAGCCGAGGAATAGAATGGAGACAAAACCGAAATCGAGCGCATGCCCCGCCAGCGCTCTCCCGCAGCGAACCGTCAATGTTTGGGGATGGTTCCAAACGTAGCTCAAAAATGGCGAGGAATAGGGAACGGCGCAGAGGAGAGTCAGTGGGAGAATCCAATAGACTGAAACTCGAAAAGGGTTCACTTTTGGATTCCCAGTGTACCAAATTATAAAGGAGGATAAAAAGCAGTTAGGTTCCATACCCTTGAAATTTTGAGGGAAACTGCTATAATAACAAAATTCATATGGGGGGTTGCATTTTTTGTAGGATCGTTCGCAGAGAGATCCCTGCTCAGATTGATCAAGAATCGTCGCAAACTCTTGCCTTCCACGATATCCATCCGCAAGCGCCACTTCATGTTTTGATCGTTCCTAAGGAGCATCTCTCCTCTATTTTGGATCTGGGGAAACGCCATTCAGAGGTTCTGGGAGAGATGGTGGCGGTAGCGCAGAAGATAGCGTGCCGGGAAGGCGTGGATCAGAGCGGGTTTCGGTTAGTTTTCAATTGCGGGCCCGACGCGGGACAAGCGGTGGATCATCTCCACCTGCACTTGCTGGCGAAACGGAAGTTGGCCTGGCCCCCAGGATAAAAGCGAGGTGAAATTAAGAGATTATGATTGGAGTTAAAATACGTGAAAATGAATCCATCGAAGAGGCGCTCCGCCGTTTCAAGCGGGAATGCGATCGTAACGGACTCATGCAGGAGATAAAGAGGCGCGAGCATTACGAGTCTCCCAGCGTGAAACGGAAACGTAAAGCTCAGGAAGCGCGCAGAAAGTCCAAAAAGAAGTTCGGACGGTTCCGCTAAGGGACTACGGTCATGTTGATATCGGAAGAGACGATAGCCCGAGTTCGGGACGCTAACGAGATTGTAGAAGTGATCTCGGAATACGTCCCCGGCCTGAAACGGTCGGGAAAGGACTACAAATCGGTCTGCCCGTTTCATCAAGAGAAGACGCCTTCGTTTCTCGTCAGCCCGTCCAAAGAGATATTTCACTGTTTTGGATGCGGCGTGGGCGGAGACGTATTTAAGTTTGTGATGGAATTCGAGCACTGCTCGTATCCTGAATCCATCCGAAAACTCGCGGAGAGGAAAGGAATTCCCGTAGAGGCGGACCGTTCCCCGACGTTTTCCCGGGATCAGGACAAAAAGAAGAAACTGCTTCTGATCTTGCAGAGAGCGATGCAGTTCTATCACAAGCTCTTGATGGACTCGCCGGAAGGAAAACAGGCGCTGCATTATTTGCGGCAGGAGAGAGGATTGACCCCGGAAACCATAGAAAAGTTCCAGTTGGGTTGGGCTCCTGCCGGCGGACAGGCGCTGTTCAAAATGGCGGTTAAGTCCGGTTGCGCGGAGTCGGATCTTGTGGATGCGGGACTGACCCACCATCATGAAGGGAGCGACCGCTGGGTGGACTGGTTCCGGAACAGAATCCTTTTCCCGATTCTGGACATGAAGGGACAGGTGATTGGTTTTGGAGGCAGAATTCTGAAATCGGATCAGGACGCCGGCGGTGGCTACGTCCCGCCCAAATACATGAATTCCGTGGAGAGCGAGGTTTTTCAAAAAGGAAAAAATCTTTACGGGTTCTACCAAGGTTCCAAAACGATTCGGGACGAAAACCGGGCCATTGTCCTGGAAGGGTACATGGATGTGATCGGGTGTCATCAGGCCGGGATCGAATGCGCGGTGGCTCCTCTGGGGACGTCGTTAACGTTGGATCAGTGCCAAATTCTGAAACGGTACGTAAACCAGGTGACGCTTCTGTTTGATTCGGACAAAGCGGGAGATTCAGCCGCTTTGCGGGGCGCGGAACTGTTGTTGGAGTTTGGGTTCCTGCCCATGGTCGCGCGCCTGCCGGAAGGAAAAGACGCCGACGATTTCCTGCTTCAAAATTCCAAAGAAGAGTTCCAAAATCTGATCAGCCAAAGCGTGACTTACTTTGAGTTTAAGTTGAATGCGGTTTGGTCTAAAAGCGGATCCTCGCCTGATCTGGTAAGAAAAGTTCTGGCGGTTCAGTCCGTTCTGCCGGATCTGTTGAAGTTGGAGAACGAGGTCGCCCGCTCTGAGGTTGTCAAGCTCCTTTCCCGCCGGATGGGGATTGATCTGCAGACGATTTATCGGGAACTGGAAAAGTTGCAGAAAGGACCGTCCCATCTCAAAAAGAGAACCGCAGTTCCCCCGCCGGCAAAGGCGGGGATTCATCCTAAGGAACTGCTTTCGATGGAAGAAGAGATCCTGTGCCTGGCCGTGCAACATCCGGAGTTTCGGGAGAAGACGTTTTCCCTCTACCGGGGAACGCCTCAAATTTTTGACGATTCGATCCGGGAACCTCTGGACCTTTTGTCCCAGCATCCGGAATGGAAACAGGCGGGCGAGATTTTAGGCCATTTGAGCGAACCGGCTTCGCAACGTTTAAGACAACTGCTTTTGAAACAAGTGGATTCCGCCGAGCCGGAAAAAATTTTTCAGGCGCTGCTCCTTCGTCTGGAGAGGAAGAGCAAAGAACAGGAGAGAAAAACGTTAGAAGAGCAGCTTGTTCCCATTTTGAATTGTGGGGGCTCATTGTCCGGCGAGACGTCAGAAAAGTACCAGAAATTAACCCAAGCTCTAAAAGGAAAACAGGAATTGAAGAAAGTATCTCCTTAGGACGGACGCGCAAGAAACTTTCTAATTAAAGTAAGGAGTCAATCCAATGACAATGGATCATCAAGAGATCATTAAAGAACTGATAGAACAAGGCCGCGAGAGCGGGTATCTCACCTACGAGGAGATCAACCGGTATCTACCGAACCTGAGCGTGAATACGGAAGAGTTGGACAAACTCTTTGACCGTTTGCAGGAAATGGGAATTCCCGTCATTCGTAAAGGGGACGAAAACTCTTTTATTGAACACAAGGGCATTCCATCCTTTTCTGAAATTCCGGCAGCGGAGGAGGCGGAACCTGCGCAGGAACCGCAAGAGATCGAGGTGGACACGCAAAATTCCATCCGCATGTATTTGACGGAGATGGGAAAAGTGCCTTTGCTGACGCGGGAAGAAGAAATCAATCTTGCGAGAAACGTGAAAGAAAATGAGCGATCTTTGAAATGGATTGTTCTGGAGTCCCCGATCACGATGCGGGAGATCCGCAACTGGGAAACTCTCATTACCCAACAGGAGATGACTCCCAAGGAACTCATGCCGCGCGGACGGAAAACCACCCAGGAACTCTACCGCATGAAGACCAAGATGAAAGAGACGGTCAAGTTCATCAATCAGGCGGAACGGCGGATGGTTCTGGCGCAAACCAAGTCCAAAGATCGTTCTCTGCCGGAAAAGAAGAGACAATCCTGGCAAGCTCTGGCGGAAGAGGAAAAAAGTTCCATTATCAAGCGGATCGTGAGTTTAAACCTGAATCAAGAAAAAATCAGGCGTTTGACCAATAAGATCAAAAGCTTGGCGCAAAGGGTAGTGGAGACGGAAGAAGAGATCAGCCGTTATGAAAAAAGGTTGAAACTCAATCATGTGGTCATATTCCGGATGTACGAACAGGCCAAGAAGGGCAAAATATCGGCGTCTGTTTTCAGAAAAGCGACCGGTTACACTTTGACTGGAATTGATTCCACGATCCAGAACCTGGAGAACATCGTTAAGAAACATTCCCGTCTTCTCCGTTCTTTGCCGGTGAGCCGGAACAACCTGATCGAAAAGTTCGAGCAAATCAAGAAACTGGAAGAAACGATCCTGGAGAACAAAAAGGAGCTGATTAAAGCAAATTTACGGCTGGTTGTTTCCATTGCCAAGAAACATGTGGGAGGCTCTTCTCTGGAATTGGCCGATCTGATCCAGGAAGGCGGTCTCGGGCTGATCAAGGCCGTAGAGAAGTTTGAGGCGATCAATAGAGCGATCGCGGACCAGTCCCGCACGATCCGTATTCCCGTCCACATGAAAGAGCTCATTGCCAAGATGGGGAAAATCGCGCGCAAATGCCGGCAGGACAACGGGCGGGAACCGCTTGTGGAAGAATACAGCAAAGCGCTCCGATTGTCCGGAGACAAGGTTCGGAACATCTTAAAAATCATGCAGGATCCTATTTCCCTCACGACTCCGATTGGGGAAGACGAAGACTCCTATCTGGAAGATTTTATCGAAGATAAACAGGGTCCTACTCCGACTAAAGCAGCCATGGAATACTTAAAGCGCCAGGAGATCGAGAGCGTTTTGTCCACGCTTTCCACCAGGGAAGCGGAAATCATTCGATTGAGATTTGGAATCTCTTCCGGATACCCGCGGACGTTGGAAGAGGTGGGCCGCATTTTCAACGTGACGCGCGAGCG
>JACPSV010000113.1 GCA_016193115.1 Elusimicrobiota bacterium | reverse complement strand
GTCTTCGGTTTGGGAATGTCAGGTTCTTCCTGAAACGCCGGAGGTGGCGGAACCGATGGAGTTATTTGAGGTTTTGCTAACTCCTGAATTTCTGAGAGATCCACTCCTAACAGATGCATTAAACCATCCTTTTCTTCTCTCAGAATTGGGACCAGAGCTTGGGCAACTTCAGGATCCGATTGTTCTAACACCCATCTCCCAAACCTTATTTCTACCATCAGAGCGAACTCCCGTTTTTGATCTTCGTTCCATTGCGGATCTATCCATAACCGCTTGAAATCGGGATATCCACCGGAATCAAACACGTTGGAGATTGATTGGAGGATATAGGGCGGTAGATTAGGCGATGAACTCAAACTCATGGGACTCAAGTTTAGATCTGGGATCCTACTGTTGATCCAGGGAACCACAACGTCACTGTAACCATAATGTCCGGAAATATGGATCGCGGTATAAACCACAGTTGCGATGGCCATAACAAAAAGAAGCGCGAGAATCGGAGATAAAAATTCGTTAGATGATAGGATGGGGAGAGAAGAGCGGGCTGCGTACCAGGCAAAACCGAATGATACCCCATCCACAATGGGAGGCGCTCGTCCGACATTCAAACCTTTTTCTTGATGCATTTGAGTGAAACGCCTATCGGCCAATAGGGCGCCATACAGTTTCAGCGACACAAGGAAGAGAACGGTTCCCACAGCCACAAATCCTTGGGGTTGACCCACAAACAAACCAATCATCGTCAGAACCCCCAAAGTTGTGATGGCCGCCAAACCGCTGACCCACAACCCCAACACCAGACTTTCAAAGAAAGGCGCTCCATAAGAGTCCCAAACTTTTTTATCTTTGGATACATATTTTTTCCACCAGGATGGGGCATCATACAAACTCATGGAATCTAAAATTTCATGAGACTGGGGTAGGACGTCCGTTCCAACAGCCAGTCGTTGGAATTCCAACGCAAATTCACTGGACTGTGCTGACAATTTACGAATATATTCTTCTAAATCAGATCGGGCGCTGGGGCTGTTTCCGTTTCCGGGAACGGAGTCCGGTTTTGTAAAAGTCACGGTGTCATAGGAGACATTCCTAACGTCCGTCGAATCCATCCCCGCTCTTCCGGAGAATCTCCATCCCAGACCTATGAGCAGATCGAAAAGCGGAATCAGCATTTTTAGATTCAAAATACGGGAAGGCGCGTTGGGATTGTTCTGGAGAACGATTTGTCCGCCGGTTTCTACCCAGGACGCCGCCCGCGTCCACCAGTCTTCCCGCATGGGAAAGAAGTTGGCAAGATTCTTGGCGTGTATCGTCCCAAACCTCTTGGGAGGAGAGTAACTTAGATCGGCGATATCCATTTTCTGAACCGTCATGTTCTCCCAACCAAAGAGTTTTGCCAAAGCTTCCAGATGAAACTTTACGTACCAGGACGAGTCCACCAATTGATATTGAACGTTCTTTTTTAAGCTTGCCATAAAGTAAAGGAATTCCGATCCCGGCGCCAATACCAGACACGATGGAGTGTCGGGACTGAGAGGTAATTCGTAGTCGCCAAATTGACCCTGAATCTGGTGAAGGTAAGAAGACCAGGCTGACGTTTCCGCCAATATCTTCACAAACTCTCTTGCGTGACCGTTCGTATCGGCTTTTTCAGAAAAGT
>JACPSV010000112.1 GCA_016193115.1 Elusimicrobiota bacterium | reverse complement strand
GGATAGGATGAACCGCAAACAGAAGCGCAGTCAGGACGGCAAGCCGGCTTTTGTCCGGGAATAGGGTACGAAACAAGGCGTTCGATATCAAAAATACAAAAAAGGCAGTGAAAATATGGATGAAAACGTTAACCGCGTGGTACCCCAATGTGTTCAAATTGTTGAAGGAATAGTTCAGAGCATAACTTAAGAACGTGACGGGTCTGGACGGATCGTTCTTGCCCATACCGTAACCTGCCCTGTAAATCAGCTTTTTCTGGATTTGGGAGATATCCTGGATATCCGGATTGTAAACGATATTCGCAAAGTCGTCAAAAAGGAATGGCGCGTCCAGAACGCCCATATAAAGGAAGAGGATAACGATTGCAAGGAAAGCAAAGAGAAACAGAGATTGGCGCCGGTTCACAACACATTACTCTATTCGATTTCCAATAACTTTGTCAACTAAGCGTTAGGGGGGGTACCCTTGAAATTTTGGGGAATACCTGTTAGACTGGAAGTGAGTTAGAGATTGGAAGTTTGCCGCAATTATCCTATTCAATGGCGCCCGGTGGGTTGTCTCAAAAGAAAAATCTCTAACCCCATCGGGCGCTTTGATTTGCCCACTTTGTGAAAGGAAAAAGGTTCCGATTGAAAACGTTTAGTCTCATGGGCGCGCTCCTTCTCTCATGTTCTTTGGGGTGGAGCGCCTATTCTACTTTGGATGAAGAAAGCCGCAAGAAGTTCAACGAGATTTTGGACAGCGCTTTCAACGCTTACGTCAACGAAAAGTATGATCAGGCCCTCCAGACTTTCCAAAAAGCTCTCTCCATGGATCCCCAGGATACGACTGCCCTGAAAGGTTTGTCGGAATGCAAGGAAAAGATAGAGATCCGGAGAGCGGAACGTCTCCGGCTACAAAAGGAGAAACTCGAACTGGTCAGAAAATCCATCAAAGATCAGGACTGGGTGAACGCCATTGACCAGGTGTACAACATCCTTCAAAATGCTCCCACCCACGCCGAGGCCTTAAGCCTAAAAAGCGAGTTGGAACAACTCCTGCGCAAGAAAATGGCCACATTTCCCGTGGAGTCCAGCGACCGCATGATCCATGAAGGTGTCCTCTACTATTTGCAGAAGAGGTATGCGGACGCGGTGCATATCTGGAATGAAGCCAAATCTCTCGTTTCCGATCAGGTCAAACTTTCCATTTACATTCAAAAAGCGGAACATCTTCTCAAGGAAGGGACGGAATATGAGACCCTCACTCTGGGAAGGCAAAGAGCCCGGGCGGCGTTAGAGTCCGGCAACCTGGAAGAAGCAGTCAATTTGTGGAAGAAGATATTGGAGTATACTCCTGACGACGAAGAGGCCAAAAAAAAGTTTGATCAGGCGCAGGAAATGTTACAAAAAAAGAGCAGGGAAACCATGTTGGGAGACTACTATGATAAAGGGCTCACTTTATTTCTAGAGGGCAATTTTGTAGAATCCCTCAAGTATTGGGAAGCGATTCTGTCCATTTCGCCGGAAAATGAAGTGGCGAGGGATTACGTTAAGAAAATACGCGATAAGGGAGTGACGGCAAACTCCCCAAAGGAGATCCTCCCCATCCCAAGTTCCACGGTCAGCCCCAAAAGCGCCTCTGGTTTGACCCCAACGGCCGCAAAGCCTGTATCGCCGGTTTCATCCTCGCCGATCGAAAGCAGTCTTCCCGTGTTGAGCGGCGATCTGGATTTTTATAGACAGGGTCTGACATTCTATCAGCAGGGTCGGTATCAAGATTCTATCGAAAGTTTCCAGAAATCTTTAAGGCGAAATCCGAACGACCAGAAATCCGCGGAACAGCTGGATATCGTTAAGAAAGAACAGAAAACCAAAGCGGATGATCACTACCAAAAAGGTTTGATTGCCTATTCCAAAGGGGACGTCGCAGAGGCAATCAAGGAATGGCAGGTTTCTCTCCAGATATTTCCCAGTCATACCGCTTCCCTCAGAAACCTTACGAAGCTGAAAGGAGAAACCAAACCATGAACATGAATTTGTTGATGACGGGAATTTTCTTGACGGCCTCCAGCTTTGCCTGGTCGGCGAACAAGGTGGACAACGTGGTGGTGACAGAGTCGGAAGATGGAAACTCCGCTGTGGTGGTGATTGAATCTAAAGAACCGCTCAAATACACGTTGAACCAAACAGAAGAACCGCCTCTGGCGGAAATCTACCTGGAACAGGACGTTTCCTGCGAGGAAGAACCTTTTCAACAGGCCGGCAAGAAACTCATCAAGGAAATCAAATTAACCTGCCAACGGTCTAAATCAAAATCGCAGGGAGAGCCCGCCGAACTTTTGAGATCCATCACCCTCGTTTTGGATCAGAAATGTTCCATCTCTTTTTCTCAGAAAGATTGGATCCTTTCTCTCACGTTTCAGAGAGAGACTTCTAAAGTGGGGAGACCGGTCGGGATTGGGGAAGTTCTTCCCTTGGGCGCGGCTACTCCGGCGGGTATAGGAGGAACTTTAGGTGGAATCGGGACGGTAGACTTGTTTGAGCCGCCGCGCATGACTCTTTCTTCCCGACCGGGACTGGACGAGTTCGTTCAGGTTGGTCTTGCCAATCACAGGCCTTTGGAAATTGCCCAATCAGAACTAAAACTGGCGCGCAGGAAACATTTTGAATCGAAAAGGAACTTTTTCCCCGTTCTCTCCGGACGGGGCACGCAAACGGAAGGAACTACCCAATCCGATCCCAACGATCCCGCTACGCGGGCCGACTTTAACCGCAAAGAGATAGGATTAGAAATCGGACAACCCCTATTCCAGAGCGGAAGACTTTATTACTCGGAAAAACAGGCGGGCGTTCAGAAAGAGATTTCGGAATGGCAGATCAGCAAACTTACCTTGGAAGTCCAATTTGAGGTGACCAAATCTCTCTATGCCTACCTATCCGCCAAGGAGAATCTGGCCATCAGGAAGGAACTGGTCAGCCAGTCCGAGAAGATATTGGATACGACGTCGAAAAAGAAAGAGATCGGAGTGGCGTCGGAATCGGAATATTTGGGTGTTCTTTCCAGCAACAACCAGATCGCGTATAAGGCCGTTTCTCAGGAAAAAGACATGGAAATTGCGAAGAGCCGTTTGATGGGCGTTCTGAACGTGGATTTGATACCGGATGACGCGCCTATAGAGATTGAACCCATTGTGACCCGGGCTCAAGGGTTGGGACTCGATCTCAACCGGTTAGTGGCTCTGGCCATGACGAACCGTCCGGAAATCAAGACCAGCCAGTTAACGCGCCTGTTAAAAGAGTACGCGCGCAAAGTTTCCCGAGCCGAGAACCTGTTTAAGCTGGACGCGAGCGGGTTCATAGGCCAATCGGGCGCCGCATTCAAAAAAGAAAGTTTGACGATGAAAGACAGTTATAACTTGGCGGTGAAAAGTATGCTTTATTTTGGCGGCAGTTCCGTGGGACCGATGGCTTCTACCGAGAAAACGGCGCCGGACTTGGGTTCTGCCAGCCGCACGGAAACTCGCGCGCAGTCCGTGACCGTCGGCATTCTGGACTCTTTGCAAGCGGGATCCACGTTGATGCAGTCGAAAATTGACGAAGAGAAAGCCAAGGAAGATTTCCGTAAAGTCCGGAAGGACATTCTTCTGGAAGTCAAAGAATCTTTTTTTAACTATCAGAAAGCGAGACTTCAGATTGAGGCGGCCAAGAAAGAGGTGGAGTACAGGAAAAAAGAGGTGGCCATCGCTCAGACCAAAGACAAGCTGCACCAGATTGAAGCGCCTCAGTTTCTGCAGGCGATTGCCAGTCTCAAAGAATCCGAAATCAGCTTGAAAGAGGCCATGACATTCTTTGTAACTTCCGTGTCGGCCATGGAAAAAGCGTGCGGCACAAAACTCACTCAATAATTTGTGATACTCAGCAAAAACCAGATCTATATTTTAGACGATGAAGCGGGGGTGCGCATTTCCATTGAGACGATTCTCTCCGCGGACGGGTACAACGTGAAAGCCTTCG
>JACPSV010000111.1 GCA_016193115.1 Elusimicrobiota bacterium | reverse complement strand
GAGGGAAAAATCTCCCAGGTCCTAAGTGACAATGGAGAGAGGCTCCTCTCCTATGAATATGATCCCGATGGGAATCCGATTAAGATCACAATGGAAGGGGCCCGGAGAAGGCTTGATTCAGCCGTCCTTAAGCTTATATATTAAAAGTGTTAAAAGTACCATTTCCCCAGGGGACATCCATGAAAAGCTTCCCGGTGTCAAGTGATAATGACTAAAAGATATTCATTCATCCATTCGTGTTCTTGTTCACACTATCGTCATTCGAATCCAGACTTCCCAATCAGGTTATCGAGCTCGAAGCTCAGTCCCTAGCGTACGGGCTTGTCTGGAATAAGTATGGTAGTGATACGGTTCTTTCTTAGTTAAGATCTGATAAACAATCACCGTCAGTTTTCTGGCCAGTGCGACCGTTGCTTTTTGCGATCCTTTCTTGCGTTTGATTCTGTCGTAGAATGCTTTAAGCAAAGGATCTTTTCTTGAGGCCACTTGCGCTGCCTCAACCGCAGCCCATCTCAAGAATTTGTTCCCTTGCCTTTGGCAGGAACCCCGATAAAGGGTTTGCCCACTTTGATGGAGGCTTGGGACAAGACCGGCGTAAGAACAAAGTTTCTCAGCTGATGGGAAGCGAGAAATTTCCCCGATCTCGGCGACGATCAGTTGCGACAGCAGGACCCCAATGCCGGGAATGGATTCAAGCAATTTCGCATCCGGATTTTCTTTAACCGTCGCAGCCAATCTTTTTTTAAGGCAGTTAATCCGAGCTTCCATAGCATCCAGGAGACCGAGATAGCCCTGAAGGGCTTCCTGGTAACCATCACCCAGTTTTAAAGAATCAAGAAACTGGCGGCCCCGAACGCCAAAAAGATCGGCAACCGCCGGGGAACTTATGCCTAAGAAGTGAAGCAGTGAATGAACGCGATTCTTAATACTCGATCGGTATCGGTTCAAGCACAAACGGAATCTTAAGAAATATCGTGCTCTTCGGATTTCGGGTGGTGCCAAATAGGCATGCGGTAGGAGGTCGGCATAAAGTAATTGCGCTAGAATCTTGGCATCCACTTTATCTGTCTTGATTTTGGCTTCCGCGATCGCTCGGGTTTTAAGCGGGTGACTTAAATGTACTTTGATGCCTAAGCTTTGGGCAAAATCCGCAAGCCAGGATTCGAAGCCGGAGGCCTCAATGGCCATTTCGGATCCCGGTGGCAGAGACGTGAAATAGTGCTTGAGCGCTTCCCGATCATCGTGATAAAGTTTTTGCTCGTGAATCATCTTGCCTTCTTCGTCAAGAACGGCAAGCTGGCAGAAGAATTTGTGTTGGTCGCAACCAATGTAAACCATTGAGCTTCCTCCTTTGTCGTAATAGCAGTTTCTGTTGACACTTTTTCCACCTGCTATTGTACGCAGGGGAGGAAGCTTTTCATGGATGTCCCACCGGGAAATGGTACCTGAGTAGTGTGGTACCTGAGTAGTGCCTGAGTATGCGTATTACATTTTTGGGCCGCTCAATTTTCAAAACTTTTTTTCAAGGCAAAGTTGCTAAAGCAGCCACCCTTATTAGAAAATGAAGGCGCGCAATGATTGATGTACTGATCGTGGGTGCTTTTGTGATCTATTCTATTACCACTGGTTTTGTGATGCAGAAAAAAGCGTCGCGAGGCCTCGAAGAATATTTCCTTGCCGGAAGAACGCTGAAGGGCTGGAAGGCCGGTGTGAGTATGGCGGCGACACAGTACGCAGCCGATACGCCGCTTCTCGTGATGGGACTTGTCGCTACCGCGGGTCTTTTTTCGCTCTGGCGTCTTTGGGTGTACGCGATTGCGTTTCTGTTAATGGG
>JACPSV010000116.1:10935-25140 GCA_016193115.1 Elusimicrobiota bacterium | reverse complement strand
AGGATGGTTCCATACCGCCCTTTTAAGAAAGGATGGGTGACGATCAACGCTTTTGTTGGGGAGATTCCCCGCCGAAAACCGACTTTCCGCATGAATCTGCCTAAACGCTGAAGCGGCGCATTCAGGAAAATAGAGTAAGGAGAAGTCTGTAGAGAAACTAAAATCTCTTTCATGATTGTTTTGAGAATTCCATCGCAATTTTTTCTGCGATTTCATTTATATCGGATCGATCGGTCTCAATCGTTTGCTGAGCTTTTGCGTAAAAGGGTTCCCTTTTTTTTAGAAGATCTGTGATCGTTTGCAGAGGATCCCTCTGGTCAACTAAGAGAGGCCGCGCGCTCAAACTTTTTTTCTTGATTCTTTCTAGAAGTTTTACGGGAGACGCCTTTAACCATACGATGAACCCGTTCCGGCTTAACAATTCCCAATTTTCTTTGTCGCAGGGAGCCCCGCCGCCCGTGGCGATGACGCTTCCGTCGTTCCTGGTCGCTTGTTCTATCATTTTCTTTTCCAGATTCCTAAAAGCGGGCTCCCCTTTCTGAGCAAATATCTGGGCGATGGTTTGCCCTTCTTCCTTCTCAATCAGAGCGTCAATGTCATAGAAAGCGCGCCGCAGCCTTTCTGCCACCTTTTTCCCGACCGCGCTTTTACCGGACCCCATCATGCCAATCAACACAATATTCATGGTTTTTTTTCTACAACATCTAAGGTAAAACCATTCCCTCGTTGAAACTCGGTCACCTCATGATTATATAAAACTTTACAGCTTTTGATCGTCCTGAAGTAGTGCGAGTTGATGTTCGTAGTTTTGGATGCCGCTGAAAATTGCGTCTACCACCGCGGAACGAAATTTCCTTTCTCTTAACTTCTGCTCTTCCAACGAGTTCGTCAGGAATCCGGTTTCGATCAGGACCGAAGGCATTTGAGCTCCGTGCAGGACATGAAAGTTGGCTTGCTTGACGCCCCGGCTCCGGACCCCCACCCTCTTTTGAATGGTCTCGTTGATCGTGTGGCAGAGAAGAGAAGATTCGTTGATAAATTCGTTTCGCGCCATGGAAAACAGGAGTTCCTGAATCTTTCTGCTTTTTGCGGTCGGAGGACCTTCCATCCGGATGACCGAGTTTTCAAATTCAGCCGCATGTTCCGCGTGCGGGTCGGAAGCGTTTTCGGAAAGGAAATAAATCTCAAATCCGCCCTCTTTCCGCCGCATGGCCGCATTGCAGTGGATGGAGATAAAAAGGTCTGCTTTCTTTTCGTTGGCGATCCAGGACCTTTCCGTCAGAGGGATAAACGTGTCGTCGCTGCGCGTCAGAACGATTTCGTATTCGCCTTCGATGCGAAGTACCCTGGCCAACTCCAATGCGATCAGAAGGTTGATATCTTTTTCTTTCGTTCCCTTTTTACCGATCGCTCCGGGATCCTGCCCTCCATGCCCCGCGTCAATCACGATCCGTTTCGTTGCCGGAACGGGGGGAAGGGAATGCTCTTTTTTATTTTTTTTGCGTTTCTCTAAAGATTTTTTTATTGCGGAGGCCCCTTCTTTTTCTGCAAATTTAATTTCTAAACTATCTTCCTTTGCATGGACAGTAGGGCCGGAGATGGTTCCGGAGATGGAATCTTTCCGGATTTCTAGAACGAGGCGGGGCGGATTCTCCATCTGAGTCCAGACATAATTCGTTGTGTCCCGAGCCAAACTGACTTTGAGGGACGTCCCTTTTCTTAAACGCGTGATTTCAATGGATTCCACGAGATCATCTTTAAATGGCGTCTTTCCTACTTTTCCGATCCTGACTTTCGGCAACTCCACCGTAATGGTTTTGCCTTTCTTTTTGAGTTCGGGAGAAAATTCTTCTGCGGATTCCAAAACGATTTTTGTGGAATGGGTCCGGGAAAATATGCGAGGGGGGTACAAGGTGGTTTTAGGTTCCGCGCTCAAGATCAAAGCGGAAGGGTCATAGCGTACGGTACAATCCGCGAGAGCGGTAAACCTTTCCTCCAGGAAAAATTCGAGAGGCGCCCAGAGAACTCCTTTCTTGAGTTGGGTGGGAGATGAGAGGGACGTCTTTTTGTCGCCGATCAAAATCGTCCGGCTATCCCGCGCAAATGTGATTTTTTGGTTGTTTAATTGCAGAACTATCTTTTCTCCCACAGGGTACCATTGGGTCTTCCCTTTCAAGAGTGAAGCGATCGCTTTAATCGAGATGTAGGGTGTTCCGCGCACGGTCTGGATTTCTGTTTTTTGCAGGTAATCGCCATCGTAAATGAGTTCCGCTTTGGCGGCGCCGGAAACGCTCGTAACGGAAACGAGGTACGATAAGAAAAGAATTAGGAAAGTTGGCCGCATGCGGCTCCGATGTCCAGTCCCTGAGGTTTGCGGAGGTGGACGATAAAATTTTTTTTCTTGATCTCCTGAGAGAAGGAGAGCGCTTTGTCTTTGTCAGTGGGCCGGTAAGGAAGAGAAGGCACTGGGTTGTAGGGAATCAAATTAATTTTTGGCTGTGGATCGAACCGGTGTGAAAGAATCGTTTGACAAAGCTCGCTGGCGTCCTGGAGAGAATCGTTGATTCCATCCAAAAGAATGTATTCGATTGTTAAATCGGAACTATTTTTGGACTGGTATATTTTGCAGGCTTCTAAAAGTTCCTGAATCTTATATTTTGAGGAGATGGGCAATATCTTTTTACGCGCGCTCTCGTTGGACGCATGCAGGGAAAGAGCCAGGTTGACTTGCAGTTTCTCTTCCGCCAAACGACGGATTTGAGGCGCGACCCCCGTGGTTGAGACCGTAATACAGCCCGGACTCTTATGCAATCCGTGAGGAGAGATCATCCATTGAATTGCCTGCACCACCGCAGAATAGTTGGCGAGCGGTTCTCACATACCCATGAAGAGGATGTTGCGAATCGGTTGGTCGGTTTCTTCCTCCGCCAGAAATATCTCTTCCAGTATCTCGCCGGCCGTTAGATTGCGCTCGAAAGGAACCAACCCCGAGGCGCAGAACCGGCATCCCCAGGCGCACCCCACTTGAGAGGAAATGCAAAGGGAACGATACTCCGCGTGCGGGAGAAACACGGCCGTGAAAGGTTTTTCGTCTTCAGTTTGGAACGTGAACTTGATGGTTCGATCCAGATGAGACTCTTCTTTTTTGATGGTTCGAACCGTGCGAACATGATAGTTTCGATCCAGATCCTGCCGCAAAGAGGAGGGGATATTGGACATGCCTTCAAAGGAAGAGAGACGGCGCTTGAATATCCATTCACAAACCTGAACGGCCCGGTAGCTATTTTGAAACCGCTTCTGGATTTCCGGAAAAGAAAGATTTAAGAGTTGGGTTTTACCCGTAATGGCCGGCTCAATAGACAATTTTGGGCGTGGATCCTGGACCGCCCATTTGCGAGGCGATCTCTTCCAATCGTTGAACCCGTTTGGGTATGGGCGGGTGCGTGGAAAAGAGAGTCAGAAACGATTCTCCGGAGAGAGGCGAAACAATGTAGAGGTGCGCCGTCGCCGGGGATGCGGATTGCGGATGGGAACGAACGCCCGCTTGCAACTTTTTAAGAGCGCTCGCCAAAGAGAGAGGCAGCCGCGTCATTTGAGAGCCGGTTACGTCCGCGGCGTATTCCCGGGACCGGGAAATCGCCATCTGGATGATCATTGCGGCAAAGGGAGCCAAAATCGCAACGACCAGCATTAAAGCCGCGTTGGATCTGCCTTCCCGATCGTCCCGCGATCCTCCGCCGAAAAAAAGAGCCATGCGGCTCACCATCATGATCGCGCCGGCGATGGCAGCGGCAATCGTGGAAATAAGAATATCCCTGTTCTTCACGTGTCCCAACTCGTGTCCCAGAACGCCGGTCAATTCTTTTTCGTCTAAAATGTTGAGGATACCTGCGGTCACGGCCACGGCCGCATGTTCGGGATTGCGTCCCGTCGCGAAAGCGTTGGGCAACTGGGTTTGCATGAGATAAATCTTGGGCATCGGAAGGTTCTGTTCCTGAGTTAAACGACGCACGATCTTGTACACCAGAGGCAGTTCGGATTCGGTGACGGGCTTGGCGCCGGACATCATCAACACAATTTTGTCTGAAAACCAATAGGAGATAAAGTTTGTCGCAAGCCCGAAAATGAAGAACGTGATCATCCCCTGGTTTCCGCCCCAAATCTGGCCAACCGCCATCATCAAGGCCAACAGACCAAACATCAGCAAGAACGTCTTAAAATAGTTCATCGTTCACCCCTCTCCTGCGCGTTACCGAAACTGATCGTTGAGTTGTAGTTTCGCGCCCTGCAAAAAAGACCATGCGTCCATCGCTTTTTTGCCTTCCATCTGAACTTGCAGGACTGTTAAATCTCCTTGCCCACATTGTACCACAAAGCCATTTCCGCGTTCAATTCGGGTCACGGTACCCGGCGACGCATAGGACGGAGAAGGGGACACCGTAGGCAAAGCTTTCAGTATTTTTAGGGTCTTCCCGTCCGGAAGACGCGTCCACGCGCCCAAACGGACCAGAGCGCGTACCTGACAGGAAACTTCATCGCTATTTTTAGACCATTGGATGGCAGTGTCCTCTTTCTTAATTCGCGGAGCATAGGACGGGTTGCCCGTTTGAGGTCTTCCCTGAGTCTGTCCTTCTTCAATCAGAGATAAGGCATTTTTTAGGGTTTGTAAAGCGGAGAGAACCAATTTTTCTTCCAGAGTAAAGGCATCGTCTTGCTTAGAAATGGGGATCTCGCTTTGGCAAAGAATGTTTCCCGTGTCCAGAGTTTCGCTGATTTTGAAAATGCTCACCCCTGTTTTAGATTCTCCGCGCCAAATCGCCCATTGGATGGGAGCGGCTCCTCTTAAAGCCGGCAGGAGAGAAAAGTGGACGTTGTACAGGCCCAAAGGAAAAATCTCCAGAACTTCTTTGGGAATCAAACGTCCGTAAGCAACCACAACGGCTGCTTCCGGTTTGGTTTCGGAAAGACGGCGTATCCACGCCGGATCCCGCAGATCCATCGGCTGAAAAACAGGCAGCCCTTTTTCTTCTACAAACGATTTGACCGCCGATTTTTGGACGATCTGTCCGCGGTGCGCCGGTTTGTCCGGTTGAGTGACGACGGAAACGACGGCCTTTTTTTCCCAAAGCATTTTCAGGAAAGGCAAAGCAGTTTCCGGAGTGCCAAAGAATGTCAGTTTTAGCCCCACAGGTTCGTTTTCTTCCTTTTTCTGATCTCGCCTTGGATTTTGAGGCGCCGAAACAAGGGCAGCCGGTCAATATAAAATTTGCCGTTCAGATGATCGGTTTCATGTTGAAGCGCGCGCGCCAGAAGACCTTCCCCTTGATAGGTCATGGGAAGTCCGTTTTCGTTCAGGGCGAAGACTTTGGCAAAAGAGTATCGTTTGGTGCGGGCTAAAAGTCCCGGGATGGAGAGGCACCCTTCTTCTTCAAACAGTTCTCCTTTGGTTTCCACGACTTGAGGGTTGATCAATACAATCGGCGCTCTCTTTTGGTTCAATTGCAGGTCAATCACCGCCAGGGACAGGGAAACCCCGATCTGGTTGGCGGCTAGACCGATACCCGGGGCGTCGTATAGGGTCTCCAGCATGTCTTTAACCAGTTTCCTGATCTCCGCGGTGATGACGTTCACCGGCGGACACTTTTTCCTCAAGACCGGATCCCCGTGTTTCACAATTTTTCTAATCAAGACGCGTTTTCTCCTTTTTCTACGGGATTCAAAATCGGGTTATTCTCGGAAGGTTCGGGGGAAATCGTTAAAGCCCCGTCGGCAAGAGTGCCTTCCCTGAGGTTGGAGAATTTTCCTTCCAACCGTTCCAACCGTTTAGTGGCGTCCGCGTATTTCTTTCCCGCTTCGGAAAGATGGCCGCCCACCAACTTAAAATCGTTCGTAAACCTTCCCAGATCGGAGTTCAAACGTGCCAACTGAGAGAGGATCTCTTTGGTCCGGGTCTCAATCTTCAGTCCCCGCAGTCCCAAAGAGAGGGTCATCAGGTACGGGTAGAGCGAGTTGGGGGAGACAGGAAACACGTGTTTGCGGGTCGCATAAGCGTAGAGATCAAAGTTGTCGTCTTCCCATCCGGTTCGGATGATCATTTCATAATAGACGTTTTCCGCGGGAACATACATCAAGGCAAATGGAAGAGTGCCTTCATCGGGTAAGATATACTTTTGCGAGATCGTCTCAATATGTTTTTTGACGTTTCGGACAAACTCTTTGCGCAAATCTTTCTGTTCCTTGTCTTCCTTGGACTCGATCATTCTCCGGAAGTTGTCCAAAGGGAATTTGGCGTCAATCGGAATGAGTCCGTCTTTCAGGCGGATGATAGCGTCCACAGCGGAGCCGTCCTTAAAAACATGCTGCAATTCATAGAATTCCTGGGTAGGGAGAATCTCCCGCAATATGTTTTCCAGCAAAATTTCACCCATGATTCCGCGGGGTTTGGGCGGTTTTAAGATCTCTTCCAACGTGCTGAAAGTTTTGGTCGCCTCGAATATCTTTTCCGTTGCCTGGGAAAGAAGACCCAACTGGTAGGAGACGTTCTGGATCGCCTGGGAAGAATTTTCCAGACGAAAGTCAATCTGTCCGGAAGCCGATTGAAGATTTTGCAAGGCGGCGTTCATCTGTGCTTGCGCCTGAGACCTCAAAGATTCGGCGTTCCGGTTCAGGAACCTGTAAAACCAAAAAAACAAGATGGTCAGGGACACGATCAGGAACAGGGAAAAGATTGTTAGAAATAGGATCGCGCTGTGCATCGTCACGCTCGCTGCGTTTCCGGGCAGATTTTTTCGAAGGGGCACCACTGGCAATGGTAGGCCGGCTTTGCCGGAAACAGGTTGTTTCGGACGCCTTCAATGGCGGAGCGCGTGAGTTCCAGCGCTTTGCCGATCCTTTCTTCTGTTGGGATTGACACACCCACAAAATCCTTTTTGATAAAGTGGAGCGCCGTTTTGTCCGGCAGACGGCCGAACCTGTCCTGAAACGCTCTCGCGTAAAGAACCAGTTGGATACTCTCTTTCGCTTTTTTGTCCGCATCTTTTTGGTCTTTGACGTCCTTGGTTTTGTAGTCAATGACGACGGATTCCGAAGGATGGACGTCCACGCGATCAAATCGGCCGCGAATCCGGGCCTCGTTCAGAATCATCTTGAAACTTTCTTCTACGAGAGTCGGCCGTGAAGAGGACTTCTCCTCTTTTTTGTGGTAAGCTTTTAAAATTTTAGTTCCTTCCTGAATCCTTTTTTCCTCATGTTCACGCGAGACAAACCCTTCGCTTTTCCATGCGTTCTTAAAGAGATCCAGAAGATCTTGAACGCCCATGGTTCTGTCTTCCCGCCGCATCAGGTGGTACCCTTTCAAAGCTTCATGGATGGCCATGCCAAAGACGGACGTGTGATGCAGAGGAACCGGAATCTTCAGGACGTGCGCATAGTGGTAACGTAAAGGGCAGGTTAGGTAGTCGTCTATGGACGTGACCGAAAGAGTGAGCATTCCTTCCCTGTCCAGTTTCTTGGAGACGGGAGGCAGGGTGAAGGATGCGGGAACCGCTTGCGTTGCAAAACTTTTCAAGGAGTCCAAAGGATTCTGCGGGATGACGGACTCCACGATTTGAGGTTTGTCCAGAGCTTCCAAAACGAATTGTGATATTTTCCAGAGTTTTTTCTTTCCCATGTCCCGGGCAGAACAGAGGATCAGTTCCTCTTGGGCGCGGGTCAACCCCACATAAAAAAGACGCCTCTCTTCCTGGAGATGCGCGTCACCTCCGGAAAGAATGTCTTTGATCAGGTTTTCCGGAAGTTCGATTGGGTCGGTCCGTCTGCCGATAGGGAAATGGCCTGCTTCCAGACCTACCAGGAAAACGACGGGAAACTCCAGTCCTTTGGCGGCATGCACGGTTAGGAGATTGACCGCGTTTTCGTCCCAGGATGCTTCCGCGCTGACGGGATCTTCGCCTGCCGATTTCAGAGCTTCGATGTGCTGGACGAAAAAATGGACGCGGTCGTACTGGCAGATTTGACCAAACTGTTTAATCTGCTCAAAGAAACGGTGCAGGTTCTGCGCCTGCTGCAGGGCAAAGGCGTCTCTGGACTCGGCCAGTCGGCTGAGAACGCCGCTTTCCTCGAAGAATTGGTAGAGAAGAAAACCGGTGGGCGTTGTGGCGGCACGCTGACGAAACTTTTTTAGGTCCCGGACCAGACTCTCAATTTTTTTTTGACTTTCCGGTTCCAAGCGCAAATCATTGGCTTCATCTTTCAGGCAGGCTCGAAAAACTTCTTCCAAGGATCGCCGGCTCTTGTCTGCAAGTTGGGTCGTCCGGGCGCAGGTTTCTCCGTCCAATCCATAGAGGGAAGAAGTCGCAAGATAATAGAGACTGGCCGAATCGTTGGGCTGATCCACGCATCTTAGGAAAGCGAGAGCGACCCGGATCTCTTCTTGTTCGTAAAGACCTCCGCTTCCGGAAAAGCGCCATGGGATTCCGGCAGAGTTCAATGACTTGAGAAACGGTTCCGCGCCGGCGTTCGTGCGTACTAAAATGGCAAAATCTCCGGGTTGGTTTTGGCCGGACTGAACTCTTTTTTGGATCTGGGACACGACAAATTCCGTTTCCGAGAATAGGGTCTCAAAATGGCGATGGCTCACGCGCTGACCGCCGGTTTTGTGGGACCTCAGGAACTTGCTGATCTGGTCCCGGTATTCCAGCCGGTCTGGGTTGTTGTGCTGAATCAGTTTGTAGGCGGTATCCAGAACCTCTTGTGTGGAACGGTAGTTCTCCTGCAGGACGATCTCTTGGCAGAGCGGGTACTGTCCTCGAAACTGGAGGATATTGGAAAGGCAAGCTCCGCGGAATTTGTAAATGGATTGGTCATCGTCTCCGACGACCGTAATGTTCTGGGATTTTGAGGTCAGCAGCTTTAAGATCTCAAATTGGGCGTAGTTGGTATCCTGAAATTCGTCCACTAAAATGTATTTGAATTGCGCCTGTATTTTTTTCCGGACGTTCGCCCGTTCTCTCAATATCTTAAGAGCCAGCACCACTTGATCACCGAAATCAATCAGTCCTTTTTGTGTTTTCAGGTTTTCGTAGGTTTGGTATGCCCGCGCGACTTCCAGCATTTTTTTTGCGGACTCTTTTTCTTCCTTGGACTTTGCGTTTTTTAGGGAGTTTTGGGCGGATTGCAGAAACTCTTCCGGAGACACGTCTTCATCTTTGGCCCGGCTGAAGACGGTGAGAAGAGACTCCACGAAACGGGTGGGATCGGACAAGGGACGGTAGTAATCCAGCTTAAATTCAAACAGGCGCTGGCTTAAAAGCACGACCGCTTCCGGCAGGGACAGAACTCGCGCGTTGGGCGACATTCCAATCTCGAAAGCGTATTCCCTCAAAATTCTGTCCCCGAAAGAGTGAAACGTGGAGATCCAGACGTCGTTAAATCCGTAAGGAACCAATCGGTCCACGCGGTCTTCCATTTCGCGGGCCGCTTTGTCCGTAAACGTGAGCGCGAGGATTTCTCTGGGGAAAGCTCGTTTGGAAGTGATCAGGTGTGCGATGCGGCGGGTGAGAACGGTCGTCTTTCCCGTGCCTGCTCCCGCCACGATCAGCAAAGGACCTTGATCGTGCAGGACGGCTTTCATTTGAGACGGGTTCAAATCGCGCAGCCGCCCGACAGGATTTTCGCCTGTTTCTAAGGCATTTTGCCTTTCCTCCGCAAGCGCGGTTGAAAGTTCTTGAATCATGAGTTCAACAATGGCTTAAGGCGTCCAACATCTCAGGGATCGTCGTAAACTTTTCTCTCGATTTTCCCTTTGATTTTCCGTTTTGGATTTCCAGAGAATCTATTTTTTTCCAGTCGGCATAGTTCAAAACCCGCACTTTCTTGTTCTGCAGAAGGGAAAGGATATCGTCCGCGTTCGAGGGCGGAGAAACGGATAGGAGGTTGGTTCGGGCGTCTTCCAGAACTTTTTCCACGGTTGCATGGGAGTCCGGCTTGTTCGTACCGATCACGCCGCTAGGACCTCTCTTAGCCCATCCGACCGCGTACAGGCCTGTGAGCGGACTTTTTGTTTCAGGTGAAATCACTCGTCCTGAAAGGTTGGGGATCGTTCCACTCTTTTCATCGTAGGGAACATCTTGCAGAGGCAGTCCCTTGTATCCGACCGAACGAAGCGCCAGACCCACAGGCAAGGTTTCGTACTGCCCGGTTCCTTTAGGGCGGAGAGACCCGTCTTTTTCTTTGTAGAGACGATTTTTCTCCAGTTGGACTGCAGAGACGTTTCCGTCCTGCCCAAAAATTTCCGTTGGAGAAACCAGAAACCGGACGACAATTTTTTTGGATTGATTTTTAAGTTGAAGTTTGGAATGGTTCTGCAAAATCTGCACGTTGTTCTTGGCGGCGTTGCTGGCCTGACCGGAACTCAAGAATTCCTGACTCAAAGGATCTAATTGCACTTCGTTTGGGTCCACGATCAAATCGGATCCCGGAAGCTCGCAGAGTTCCCGGATTTCCGGGTTCGTGAACGCAGCCTGAGCGATCCCGCGCCGTCCCAAAAGAAGAATTTCTTTCACTCGGGACTTTTTCAGGGATTCCAGAGCGTATCCGGCGATATCGGTTTGTTCCAGATGGCGTGGATCCACGGCTAGAATGCGGGTCACGTCCATCGCCACGTTTCCGTTACCCACCACGGCCACGCGTTCCACGGAGAGATCAAATTTTAGGTGACTGTAGTCCGGGTGCCCGTTGTACCAGCCGACAAAATCGGTGGCCGGCACGCTGCCGTTCAGGTTTTCTCCCGGAATTCCCATCTTGCGGTCTGATTTCGCGCCCACCGCAAAAATCAAAGCGCCGTAAATTTTTTTAAGTTCCGGCAGGAATACATCTTTTCCAAACTCCACGTTCCCAAAAAATCGAAAACCGGTCCGTTGAGCCGTTTTCTCATAGATCAGCGACACGGTCTTGATTTTTTGGTGATCGGGCGCGACCCCGCCTCTCACCAATCCGAAAGGGGTGGGAAGCCTCTCAAACATATCCACTTGAACCGGCACGGAAGTTTGGCTCAAAAGAGACTCCGCCGCATAGAAACCGGACGGCCCGCTACCCAGAATCGCAACTCTCAGTGTATACACGAAAGCCATTATATAAAATTTGCTATCATGTGATTGATGCTAATTGAAGAGATGATCGCCGAACTTCTGAAGATATTCGTTTATATCGTGATTCCCGGCCTGGCTGGGATCACTTTCTTCGCTTTGGCAAAATTCGTGAAACAGGTGACTCCTTTAAGAGCTCTGGTCGCGAGCGAGCAGGCCTATAAGGCCGCGTTCTGGGGTTTTTTGATATTCGGCGTCTACTTAAGTTTGCGGCCTGTTCAAGTGTTGGCGGGTCCTCACCCTTGGCCTCTTGTCATCTCTTCCATAAGAGAATTTCTTTTGATTGCGGTCTTCGGTCCCGCCTCATTTTTAGCGATGGCGACGCTTTGTTTCGGTCCTGAAAAAATAGGGAAGAAGTGGGTGGCGGCGATTTTTGTTTTTTGTGCGGTGTTGGCAATTCTATTTTGTATCGTAAACGCCCGCGCCGTGGGTGGTTCCGAAGAGATCGTAAAGCTTGGGATGATGACCGCTTACGATGGTCTCTGGTTCAAGAGCGCTCAACCCGACATCGCCTCCTGGATGCGAATTCTTTTTGTGATACGCCTGCTCGATCCGGGTCTTATCTTGCTGATATCGGCGACGATTGTCTTGATCCATGCAATAACCTATCCTACGCAAAAGAGAAAAATATACGACAACATGCCCAAAAAACTGTACATTTTAAGCGCTTCCGTGTATGTCTATGCGATCTCTCTAATCGTCGGCAGCTGTTTCTATGGGTTTGAGACGGTCCCCGACCAGTGGGGCGTTTACCATCTGGGTTCTCTGATCGCCGGCCTTCTGGAAACCACCTCTCTCTCCATGCCTGTCCGCAGCGACGTCCAAGTCAGCGAACACGCGCAGTAAGGGAAGTCTGCGGAAAAGGATAAAAAGACGCTGGGCTGATGTTAAAGCGTTTGCTGAGCCGCTCGATATGTTCTCTCGTCAGTTTACGTTTGTCATTGAGAATATCTGAAACAACGGGTTGCCCTCCCAGATCGTCCGCAAGATCATATTGTGATAATTCATTTTGTTGCATAAGAAAACGCAAGATATCTTCTGGAGTTGCGGACTCTACAGGAAATTCCTTTTTTTCGTACTCTTCCACGAATGGGACGAGTGTCTTCAAATATTTTTCAATTTCATGTTTAGCCTGTTGTTCAATAGTCCCCAATTCTATTTCACGCATGAGAATGCTAACCGCATTGGAATAAGCATGCTGCATTCTTTTGTTAGTGATAGGTTGTGGAGGTAAATGTAAATAGAGCCATTTTAGTATCTGGCTTTTAACCGGTGATTCTAAGGGTTTCAACTTTCTCTCTAAGGTCTGTAGGGTCATATTAGGATCTCCATTTTTTCTTATCGTATTCCGCGTGTGTGAGTACTTGTTCCACCGATATCAGGTTTAAGGTGTAATTGATGAGTGTAATCAAGCGGACTCTATTCCCTGAGATGTTAAAAATGGTGTATGATTTTACATAATCGGCGGAGCTAAATGTTTGTCGTAGTTGAGTAAAGTGTGTAAAAGTGTTTCGCTCCATAATTTGTACCCAAGCATTCAGTGAAGGTTTGGAATTAGGGTGTTCCCTGATAAATATTGCAATGCGGTTCCAATAAACAATCCTCACCCCTCTAATGATAGCAGATTGCTATTGTTTGTCAAGAGGGGATTTAGTTTCCTGCCTAGATTGAAGTAATTCTCCTATTGTTGGGGGGATCATAAAGTTCTATATCTATAGTATGGGACTGCGGTTCATCTATTTTTCGCTTCTTCCAACCTTCTTTTTTTTGAATCCGATTTCGGCGACGGTGCTGATCAACGAGTTTGTCTATGATCCTGCCGGCGCGGATACGGGCAACGAGTGGATCGAATTGTATAACTCAGGATCCTCTACTGAATCCGTGACTGACTGGAGAATTGAGGTGGATGAGAACCGGTTCCCGGGACGAGTTTGCGCCCGCCTCTGCGGTTCCATTCCTCCATTTGGATACTATCTCATTAAAGAATCTGTGACCGCCATCTCCACTTCCGTTGTGGCGGATTTGATCAGCGGAACCATGGCTATGGGGAACGCCGGATCCAAGTCGGATGGCGTTCAACTGGTGGACGATATGGGGACGGTTCGAGATCGGATCCTCTATGGAAAGCCGGATTCAGATTCTCTTTGCGGCGGGATCTGTTCTACGGCGCCGACGGCAAGCAATGGCGCCGGACTTTCCCGATCTACACCCGGCTCTCCCCAATGGGTTTCAGTGCCAGTTTCCAGTGTAACTCCACGTTCAGGAGGAGGGATTCCTTGCATTTTGTTTGTCTCATCTCAAAATGGGATTTCCGAACAAGATAGAGGAGGAGATTTGTTAGAAGTTGCGCAGTCTCCCTTTTCTCCTCTGGGTGATGGGATTTACCGCGAAGCGCGGATTCTCTATCGTGTTCCGTCCAATACGGACGGTGTACTGGAAATTTATGATGTTCTGGGGAATAACGTTCTGCGTCAAACCAGTCATCGTGGGAAGAAGTTTGTGAGACTGATTCCCATCCTATCCTGCGGTCTCACCGTTTTTTTTCTGCGGGCGACTTTGGTCATGGCCTCCTTTGAGTATAAGCCGGCGGGAGCCCGGTCCCAATCTCTTTCGGGAACCTGCTCTGCGCCTTCAGGGGACGCGACCGCTCCCTTCTGGAACCCGGCTGCCTTGTCTTTCCTATCTCAAGGGGAGTGGGTATCTTTTTATACTCAACTCTTTTCTCTCAAGGAATTGAGATATGGCGGGACAGCGATTGCCGTTCCCACGAAAATGGGCGCGTTCGGATCGGCTTATAGTCAGTTTGGATTTTCCCAATACATGGAACGGCAAATGATCCTATCTCATTCCCTTTCTTTATCCGAAGGTGTTTGGATGGGATACAGTTTGAAAGGACTATTCCTTCAGATCGAAGGGTTTGGATCTTCCAGCGCGTTCGGGTTGGATATTGGTTTGAACACTACCCTATCCGAAAAATTGAGGTTGGGATTGTTCGCGCGCAATTTGAACCGTCCAACCATTGGGGAAGGTGGGGAGACAATTTCTCGCAGTTTTTCCATTG
>JACPSV010000116.1:0-10903 GCA_016193115.1 Elusimicrobiota bacterium | reverse complement strand
ATGCTCGATTATGAACGGACCGACCTTAAACCGCCCCTTTGGAAGAGCGGTCTTGAGTTGGATCTCAACCGTTCGTTCTTTTTCCGCAGCGGTTTTAACAGTCCGCCCCTCTCTATCTCTGGCGGGTTTGGCTCCAGGATTGGACGCACATCCTTCGATTACGCCTACCAGCACCATCTCACATTGCCGGGCAGCCATCACTTCTCCCTCGGATTCAAGTTTGGAAATTGAAAAAAGCGACCTGCTCTATTTTTTCTTCTTTTGTGCCGCGCTCTGTTTTTGTGCGGGGGATTTGAGGTCGGAGGAGATTGATCTTTGGTGGGAATTACCTCTTGAGATCAGCGACCAGGAGATAGAGAAAATTCATAAATCGGAAGAAGATGGGGAAGAAGGTTCTGAAGAATCCAACGAACTGAGAGAATCCATGGTCTTCCAAAAAGAAGAGAATGCCCAGTCCAACGGGGAACTGCATTTCGAAACACTCTCTTCCGTGTCCTCAAAGGCGGCTCTCGACACAAGGGAGAAGTTTAGATTCCGAACAGCGAATCTGAGAAAGGGTTTTGGTTTTGGATCGGTTTTTGTGAATGATCGTTCTCTCAATCTCAATTCCAATTCTCAGGATCGTTTTCCGGACAGAATTCGGCAATGGCAATGGTTGAAAGGGTATCTCTCCTCCGATCGCGCGGGTTCGCAAGTCTATTTAGGTCATTATCGTATCCGCTTCTGGGAAAATTCAGACAACAACGGTTCCGGAATTTTTTTTGCGGATGAGAGGATGACATCTTTGAAAACGTTCAATCCTTTTTCTGCGGGGAAACGCGGTCTCCCGTTGCGAGGTTTAGGAACGACACTCCAGATCCACAATTTTCAATCTTCCGGGTTTTATTCCGATAGCGCTTCTGCGGATAATCTAACGAACGGGAAACAGGCCGGGACCCATCTCCTGGGTATCTTGCTAGGGTATCCGTCCGATCGTGGAATTCATTTTCGCAGTTTTTGGATGAGAGACAGTGTGGTCGGCAGCCAGTTTTCACAAGGGGAATCGGGTCTTCATTCTCACATTTGGGGGATTCAAATAAATGGTTCGATTGATCATTTGCGGATACGGACACTTTTTTCCCGTCGGGCGCAAGGTCTTCTGGGAGCGGAAGACAGAAACTTTTACCGAGGCGAGATCAAGACACCGCTTTTTGCCGGCGCAGACTGGACACTTGAATTCAGAAGATTGGAGGAAGGTTATTGGAACCCTGTGAGTGAATTCTTTTCCGGCAGCGATCTCTGGAAAATTACGAGCCGGGTCCATTACAGAATCACAGAAAATTGTGAAACGGGAATCGGTCTTTCTTATTATCGAAAGCGGCGGGAACCTTCTCCCGACGCCAAGAAGAAAATCAATCTAAGACTCTCTTGGGACAGAAACAGCCGGGAACGTTTCCAAATCCTCCAAAATCTAACCGACACGGAATCCCAGATAGCTCTGCGGTGGGCGCATCGCGCCTCAAAACGTTTCCAAAACCAGATCGGATTGCAAGCGTCCTTGCGAGAGAAGGAAGGGAAGGGAGACCTTTCCGAAAAACAAGTTCTGTTTTACCGTTTAAACTATGCGATCGGCAAAAAGACCGAATTGTGTTCCGGAATCAAGCTGAGCGATTTTAGCGCACCAAATTTGGAGAACGAAACTCAAGATTTCCTTTTTTCGTTGCGGGGCCGTCTCAAGGAGGGCTTCGTCTGGTTTCTAATCTGGGACAACCAATTTCAAATTACGAAATCCCAGCAAAAAATCAAACTAAAGCTCATGTATCATTGGTAGAATTAGGCAAGTAATTAGGGACAGCGCCCAATTGGGCGCTGTCCCTAATTACTTGCCTAATTACTTGGTATAATGACGGCAGAAATTAGGCTTGGGGAGGATTTTCCGGCGGTTTGTTTTTGATGTCTTTGTAGATGTCTTCCGGTTTTAGGTCTGTCAGTTTTCTTTTGAATTCGTTGAGTTCATCTTTTGAAATCGGTTTGAGGAGCGGTTCGCACTGCGCGAACACTGATTCGTCCACAAACATGGGCGCCGAGGCGCGTAAAGCGAGCGCAATGGAATCGGAAGGGCGCGCGTCAATTTCCTGCACGTGACTATTTTGTTCCAGATAGATCGATGCGTAGAACGTGCTTTCTTTGAGTTCCGTAATCACGACTTTTGTGATTTTGGCTTGGACTTTCTCCATAAAACTCAAAATCAGATCGTGGGTCATGGGACGCGGAAGTCGGATCCGGTTAAGGAACATGGCGATCGAGTTTCCTTCCGACGCGCCGATCCAGATAGGGATAAGCCGCGGGCCTTCAATCTCTTCCAAAACGACTACAAATTGGGTGCCTAACGCGACGAGAGAGTAGAGGTTGACCGGTTTGAGCATCGAGTGTAAAGGTAACATTTTTGAATTATAGAGTCAAATATCTCCTTTTTTGGCGGCTATTTCTTCTTATTCCCCTCTTAGTTTTTAGCAGGATTTCCCCTGTTTACTCCGGCAGTTCCTCTTTAGTTTTAGTGGAGAAATCTCAGTGGCCGGACCTGACAGATGATGGGGATTTTGACGATCTCTCCTTGGCTCTGGAACAGAGCTTAGTCTATTGCCAACAGTTGCCGCCGGAAACCCAATTCTCTTTTGGCGAGGATTCCTACTCTCTGCAGGATATGGTTCAGTCTCTGGAAATTCTGGGAGAATTTTTGCAAGGGAACCCGAACTTCGGAGAATTCAAGCGATTCTTACAGGAGAATTTCCAACTTTACCGTTCTTTGGGGGTAGGGTCGGACAATACCGTCACATTTTCTGCCTACTGCTCTTATACAATACCTGCGCGTTTGAAACCGGACGCGGAGTTCCGGTATCCCTTATACGCGCGGCCACCCGGTTTAGTGGACGTTCATGCGGAGAAGTTCGATTCCAAAAGGAAGGGGGAACGCATGGCAGGCAGAGTTGAGGGAAAGGATCTCGTTCCCTACTTTACCCGCAAAGAAATAGATTCCGACAAGATTTTAGAGGGCAAAGGGTTAGAAGTAGCGTGGTCAAAAAGTCTTTTGGATATCCTCTTTTTGCAGATTCAGGGTTCCGGATGGTTGGAGGCGCCCGGCACAACAGAAACTTATCACATTCGGTACGCGGGCGACAACGGGTTGCCGTACCGTTCCGTAGGTCTCCATTTGATAGAGAGCGGGGCAATCCCTAAGTCCGAGTTCAATAAAGCTAAAATGATCGAATATTTTAATCGGCAGACAGAAGAAAGGCAGCATGATATCTTGAATTACAATCCAAGATACATCTTTTTTGAAGTGGTTTCCGCCACACACTCTTCACGCGGATCGCTTCTGGTGCCGCTCACGCCCTGCAGATCCATTGCCACCGATCCTAAAGTGTATCCGCGGGCGGCGCTCGCTTGGATCAAGACTTTAAGACCTAAGATAGATGGGAAAGGCAATGTCTCGGGTCAGGAACCCATGATGCGGTTTGTCTTAAATCAGGACGAGGGGGGAGCAATCCAGGGTCCCGGTCGAGTAGACTATTTTGCCGGCCACGACTGGAAAGCCCAAAAGATGGCAGAAAGCCTCTGGTTTAAGGGCGACCTCTACTTTTTAGTTCAGAAACGTTAGACTTTATCGGGAAGTTTTTCGCCGAGGATGCCTTGCGGGCGGAAAAGAAGAACCAGAATTAAAATGGCGAAGGCGAAGAGGTCTTTCCACTCCGATCCGCCGGGAATATAGCCGGTTCCCAAAGATTCTAAAATACCGATCAGCAGCCCTCCCACCACCGCGCCGGTGATGTTGCCGATCCCGCCTAATACCGCGGCGGTAAACGCCTTGATGCCGGGCAGGAACCCCATATTATATTTGATGGAACCATAATACATTCCGTTCAACATGCCTGCCGCTCCGCCCAAAGCGCCTCCGATCAAAAATGTGAGAGAGATGATTTGGTTAGTGTTGACACCCAAAAGTTCCGCGGTTTCCCGGTCGCCGGCGGTCGCGCGCATGGCTTTACCCAGACGGGTTTTCTGCACAAAATAGCGCAGACAGACCATGAGAAGCAGGGAAAGCGCAATAATAAAAATTTGCAGGGTATTGATCTCGCTTTCTCCCAAACGAAATCGGCGGATAGGAAAAATTTCCGGATGGGAGAGAGACTGGTTGGAAACAAAAAGGAACATGAAGTTCTGCAAAAATATGGATACCCCGATTGCGGAAATCAAAGGAGCCAGTCTGGACGCATGCCTCAATGGCTTGTATGCAATGCGTTCTATCAGGAACCCTATCAGGGCGCTGCCGGCCATGGCTGCGGCCAGCGCGATCAAAAGCTGCGGCCAGGAAGAAATCGAGTTCGAGAACGGGATGTGCAGAGCCAACAATGAGAGAAAAGCCCCTACCATAAATATCTCGGAATGGGCAAAGTTGATCATCATCAGTATCCCATAAACCAACGTGTATCCCAGAGAGATCAGGGAATAAATGGAACCTAATGTGACCCCGTTAATCAGTTGTTGCAGAAACATGGAGTCTCACCCCAAATATAGATTCAAAGGATTTTCGGAAAATTTGCATTTGAGATGGATCTAAACTTAGTTGAATGGATCCTTGGTGAAGCGCAGTCTCTTGATCTCTGCGCTGCGCCCCTCCCACAATCTTTTTATCTACAGATATTAAGTCGTGTCGGACAGGATTTTGGAAACACCAACCCTGCGTTTTAATTTTTTCATTGGTATCGTAGGATTGGCATTGGATCCCCAGTTTCTGTATGGAGTCCAGAATCCAGCGGTGTATAGCGCAATAAGAATCGTCAATCTTCCAAGGAATCTCAGAATCCTCCTTTTTCCATATGAGCGTAAAACAAACATCGTTCCCGTGCCGGACGATCCCGCCGCCAGTCGGACGCCGCACAATATCCAACCCTTGCCGCCTCCATTCCGATTCCAGAGTCCCGTCTAATTTTTGCGTTCTCCCATAAGAGATCGCCGCCCCTGCCCACTTATAAAAACGCAAAATAGGTTCCAACCTATTTTGCTTCACTCTTTCAAAAAGATCCCTGTCTCTTTCCATTGCCACCAGACCTTTTTCCGAAATGAATTCTACCCATCTCCACGGCTGAGGGATACCCTTTTTTATTCTAGTCGAGCCGCCTACGAGGGAAAACTTTTTTCTTTCATCTTCCTTTGGCTCCAGTTGTTTGAGCCCCGCCGGTACGGCGGGGCGAGTTTGGAGCCCTAGAAAAAAGTTTTCCCGAGTGGCTCGTCTAGAATAAAAAAGGGTATCCCTCAGCCGTGACGTTTCCATCGCAGGATCGGATTACGCGCAGCGGTCACTTCGTCCAGTCTTCTCACGGGAGTGGTGTGCGGAGCCAATTTAACCGTTTCCGGACTTTGTTTGGACTCTTGCAGAATCGCCCGCATCGCTTCCGTGAAGGCATCCAACGTTTTTTTTGATTCCGTTTCGGTGGGCTCTATCATCATCGCTTCCGGCACAATCAAAGGAAAATAGATCGTAGGAGCGTAAAATCCATAATCGAGCAGCCGTTTCACGATATCCAATGTTTTGATTCCGTCTTTGGCGGACTCCGATGCGGAGAGGACACACTCATGCATGCAGGGCTCATCCACATAAGGCTTGAAATTGCCTTTTAGGTTTTTCAAGAGGTAGTTTGCGTTGAGAATCGCGTTTTCGCTCACCGATTTTAGGCCGTCGTGTCCTAGAGAAAGGATATAAGCGTAAGCGCGGAGGAGGGCGCCCGTGTTACCGAAGAAAGAGCGTACCTGACCGATGGATTGGGAAGATTCCGGAACTGTCCGGAACTTCTCGCCCTCTTTGACGATTCTGGAGTCCGGCAAAAATTTCTCCAAATTTTTCCTGACGCCGACCGGTCCCGCTCCCGGCCCTCCGCCCCCATGCGGCACGCTAAAAGTCTTGTGCAAGTTCAGGTGCATCATGTCGAACCCCAGTTTTGCCGGTTCCGCCAGAGCCACCAACGCGTTAAAGTTGGCGCCGTCCATGTAGAGCAAAGCTCCGCAGGCATGCACGATTTCCGCAATTTCCTGGATCTCGTCTTCAAACAGACCTAACGTATTGGGGCAGGTGATCATCACCAGGGCTACGTCTTTGTTCAGAGATTTGCGCAGAGCATCTTTGTCAATTCTGCCCCGCTTGTTGGAAGGGACGGGGATCACCGAATAACCCGCCAGAGCGGCGCTGGCCGGGTTCGTGCCGTGCGCGCTGTCCGGCACGATCACCGTACTTCTTTTTTCTCCCAAAAAGTCGAAATAGTTCCGGCAACACAACAATCCCACGAGTTCTCCTTGCGCTCCTGCGGCCGGATGCAGACTAAAAGCGTCCATACCGGTCAATTCGCAGAGCATTTTTTCCAGTTGCCACAAAAATTCCAGAGTGCCTTGAATCTGTTCATCGGGTTGGTAAGGATGCGCGTGCGTGAAACCCGGCAAGGAAGAAATTTTTTCGTTGATTTTCGGGTTATGTTTCATCGTGCACGAACCCAGAGGATAAAAATGGGTGTCCGCGGAAAAGTTAAGTTGGGAGAGACGCGTATAGTGCCGCACGACATCCGGTTCCGAGACTTCTGCGAGAAGAGCCGGCTCTTTCCTAAAGGACGAGAGTGAGACTTCGTCTCCTCCTGTCCTAAGGAACTGTTCCGGAATTAGGTTTTTCGCATCGGAAACCGAAATTCCGGAACTGGGGAAAGTCGTGCCCCGCCGCCCGGAAACCGTTTGTTCGAATATCAGAGGAACGCGCTTATCCATGGAACTGTTTTAACGCTGCCACTAAAGATTCTATTTCCTTTTCCGTATTCATTTCCGTAGCGCAGTAGAGAGTGCAGTCCGACAGGTCGGGGTAAAACTTATCTAAGGGAAAGCCGCCGATAATCCCCTTGTGGGACAAGTGATCTTGAATCTGGTAAGGATCCTGCGCGGATCGTACGACACATTCGTTGAAGAATGGGGAAGTAAAAGCTAATTCAAAGCCGGGCGCCTGTGAGATTTTATCCGCCAGAATGTGCGCATTCTTGAGATTGAGAAGAGCAACTTCTTCCAGCCCTTTAGGTCCCAGAAGGGAAAGATAGATGGTTGCGGCCAAAGCCATGAGCGCTTCGTTTGTACAGATGTTGGATGTGGCTTTCTCGCGGCGGATATGCTGTTCGCGCGTCTGCAACGTCAGGACAAATCCTCTTTGCCCATCCCGATCCTTCGTCATGCCGGCGATCCGTCCGGGAATTTTTCTTAAATATCTCTCTTTGCAGGAGAAAAGTCCCAAGTACGGACCTCCATAGTTCAGAGAGATACCCAGAGGTTGTCCTTCCCCGGTGGCGATGTCCGCTCCATAGTTCCCCGGAGACTTTAGAATTCCCAAAGAGATGGGATTTGAGCTCACGATCAAAAGAGATCCCGCGGCATGCGTCATCGCGCCTATCTTTTCTCCTTCTTCCAGAGACCCAAAAAAGTTTGGGGTTTGCAGGATCACGCAGGCCGTTTGATCGTCCAACTCTTTCTCCAGGGAATCCAGAGAAGTGGTTCCATTCAAAAAAGGGATTTCCCGGATGTTCAGGCTCTTGCCATAAGTTTTGAGAGTTTGGCGATACTCCGGGTGAACGGTTCTGGAAACTAATATCTTTCTGCGGCCGGTTTCCCGTACAGCCAAAAGCGCCGCTTCCGTCAAAGCCGAGGCGCCGTCGTATAGGGACGCGTTGGCCACGTCCATCCCATAAAGTTCTGAGATCATGGTTTGGAATTCGAATGTCGCCTGTAACGTTCCCTGACTGGCTTCCGGTTGGTAGGGAGTATACGCGGTTAAGAATTCTCCTCGGGAAATGAGCGCGGGGACCGCGGCGGGGACGAAATGATGGTAAGCTCCGGCTCCCAGGAAAGACGGGATTTGCGCGACCGTACGGTTTTTGTCCGCTAAAGATTGGAGTTCGCGCGAGACTTCCATCTCGCTGATCCCTTTCCTTAAAACGCCGTTTATTTTTGGAGAAAAAAGTGAATCTCTAGGAATGTTGGCAAAAAGATCTTCCAACCGGTTAACGCCGATCGTTTCCAGGATTTCTTTTTTCTCTTGGGACGTGTTGGAAATAAATTGCATCGTTCAGTGCACGGGCTCGCTGCTCTTTAAGAATTCCTGATATTGAGAATGGGTCATCAAGGAATTGAGTTCGTTTGAATCCGCGATCTTCAGCTTAAATATCCACCCTTTCCCATAAGGAGACTGGTTGACGAGAGAAGGATCCTGACTCAAGTCCTGGTTCACTGCAACGACTTGACCGGAAACCGGCGCATAGATAGGGAACGCGGCTTTCACCGATTCGATCGTTCCCGCTTCCGATTCTTGGGAAACGGTTTTTCCGGTTTGAGGTAACTCGATAAACACCACGTCCGTAATCTCTTTTTGGGCATGGTCGGATATCCCTACCGTTCCGTCCGGAGCAATCCATTCATGAGTTTTGGCAAACTTAATTTGGTTAAGATCATCCATGATCATTCTCCTTTCTTATAAAAGGGCAGTTTTGTGATGGTTGCCGCCACAGATTTTCCGCTGCACTCAATCGCAAATTTTCCCTCGCTGTTGGGCGGAACATATCCCAACGCGATCCCGCACCGTAGGATGGGTGAAAAGCTCCCGCTGGTGACAATCCCCGCAGGGTTTCCATCCATAAGGATGGTTGCGCCATGCCGCGGGATACCGCGTTCCAAACATTTGAAAGCCATGAGTTTTCTTTTCAGGTTCCCCTGTTTTTGTTGGAGAAGGGATTCCTTGCCGATAAAATTGTCTTTATTGAACTTAATCACCCATTGGGGACCCGACTCTATCGAGGTATGGGCATCGTCCACATCTTGCCCGTAGAGCAGGTAGCCCGCTTCCAAACGCAGAGTGTCCCTGGCTCCCAGCCCGCAGGGAACCACATTCCACTCTTTCCCGGCTGATAAAATTTGGTCCCACAATTTCTCCGCGGCTGGGTTCGGGACGATCATCTCGAACCCGTCTTCCCCGGTATATCCGGTTCTGCAGATCAGGAGAGATTCTCCTTCAAAAGCGCAGGAGGAAACCTGATGGCGGGACGGCAGAGTTTGAAACAGTTTTGAGAGAACTTTTTCCGAAAGCGGCCCCTGCAGCGCGACCATACTTAAGGAATCGCTCTTATTGTTTAAGAGAAGACCATCACTCTTATTTTTTAAGAACCAATTCCAATCTTTTTCTATCGTGGCCGCGTTCACGACCACAAGATATTGGTCAGAGCCCACAAAATATACAAAAATGTCATCTATCACGCCACCGTTTTCGTTGCACAGGTGGGAATAAATACCGTGTCCCTGTTTGCAGAGTGAGATATCGTTGGTGCAAATCTTCTGTAAGAAAGGGAGAGACTCTTTTCCTTCCACGGTGATCTGCCCCATATGGGAAACGTCAAAGAGCCCGGCGCGTTCCCTCACGGCCGTGTGCTCCGGAACGATGCTGGTGTAGGTGATAGGCATCTCCCAACCGGCAAAATCCACAATTTTGGCTCCGGCCTCTTGGTGCCGGCGGAAAAGAGAGGTTCGTTTAGACATGGCTCAGGAGCGATTCGGCGTGAAAAGAGGATCGAACCAGGGGGCCGGAGAGAACTTTCTTAAAACCAATCGAGCGCGCGGTTTCTTCCAGGAGCGAGAACTCCGGAACCGTATAGAATTTCTTGACAGGGAGATGTTTAAAAGAAGGCTGCAAGTATTGTCCGATCGTGAGAATTTGAACATGGACAGATTGAAGATCCTCCATCGTTTGCGCGATCTCGTTCCATTCTTCGCCCAACCCCACCATGATTCCGGACTTCGTTTGAATCCGGGGTTGATGCTCGGAAGCAGTTTGTAACAGTTCTAAAGAGCGCGGATACGTTGCCTTGGCGCGAACGGCAGGGCTCAGTCTGGAGGATTCGTTCCGGTTCGCCCAAGTCTACGAACTCCGGTTTGCCTGTCGTTTCCGCGCAGAAACCGCATCGCCGGGTACAAATGTTTCCCAGAATTTGGAATGTCAGAGCGCCTCGGCTATAACAGTCCGTCCGGTTAGGACACTTCGCTTCTTCGCAGACGGTATTCAGACGGAAATCCCGCAAGGTTTGAGTGAGACGAAAATAGGCGGCTCCCGCGGGCACGCTCTGGCGATATTCCGGAGGCAGAGGCGCGGTTCTCACCGTTCTAAAGCCATGCGGATTCCCTCAGAAAACGTGGGGTGCGCGAATATCACTTCTTGCAGGTCCGCCTTTCTCATTTTCTGGCGTATGGCCAGGGAGAGAATATGGATCAGTTCCGTGGCATGGGGTCCTATCATTTGGGCGCCCAAAATTTGGCTGGTTTCCGCAGCGGTTACGATTTGGATCAACCCTTCCGTCTCGCCTTCGCAAGCGGCCCGTCCGGAAACCTCAAAAAAGAACCGGTGCGATTTAGTTTCAATTCCCCGTTTCTGCGCGTCGGAAATCCAGCTCCCCACAGAAGCGACTTCCGGCCATGTGTAGAGACATCGGGGAACGAGAGATCCGTCATACTCTTTCTCCTCTCCAAGAGCGTTCAAAGCGGCAATCTCACCCTGAACGCTGCCGGCATGAGCCAAGAGCGAGAGTCCATTGACGTCTCCAATCGCGTAGATGTCGGGATGGGTGGTGCGCAGCCGGGAATCCACCTGGATACCGCGAGAGGAACACTGGACGTTTGCTTTTTCCAGGTTCAAAGAGTCGCAATTGGGTTTTCTGCCCGCGCAGACCAAAACGGACTCCGCGTGGAGCACGGTATTGTTCGAGCACGTTATTTCCCAGGATCCGCCCTTTTCTTCCGCTTTCTGAACCGTAACGGAAGGGATCACTTGAACACCTCTTTTTTCCAACGATTTTCTCAGGGT